>NZ_JBHYTK010000023.1:0-11412 GCF_042749255.1 Streptomyces sp. NPDC059524
CTCCAGGGGGCGTCAGCGCATCGGGGAAATGCGACCCGAAGGGTCTGCATTTCAGGGGCGCGGGGAACTGCGCGATCAGCCCCCACCGGCCGGTGGTCGGGCGACGAACGGGCGGAGTTACGGCGAGTCCGAGGCGCCCGGTTCCGCGCCCCGCACCGTGAAGCCGAACACGGCCCCGCCCCCCTCTCGCGCGGCGGCGAACACGACACCCCCGTGCGCTGCCGCAACATCCCGCACGATGGAGAGCCCGAGCCCCGACCCCGGCAGGCTCCGCGCCGCCGGCGCCCGGTAGAACCGGTCGAAGACCCGCTCGGCGTCGTCGGCGGCGAGCCCGGGTCCCCGGTCGAGGACCTCCACCCGCACGGCCGGCGATCCGGCACCCCGGCTCACCACGATCTCGATCGCGGCGGAGCCCCCGGGGTCGAACTTGGCCGCGTTCTCCACCAGGTTGGACAGCGCCCGCTGCAACTGCGCGGCCCGCCCCCGTACGACCGTGTCGCCCTCGGTCCGCACCACCACGGTGCGGCCGGTGCGGCGCCGGGCGAGGGTCGCGGCGTCCTCGGCGGTGTCGGCGAGGGCGACGGTGACGACCGGTTCCTCGTCCTCCTTGCCGGCCGCGAGGTCCACCAGTTCGTTGACCAGGTCGGTCAGTTCGCGGGACTCGTCGGCGAGGTCGGCGACAAGTTCCTCACGGGCGGCGGGCGGCAGCTCGTCGATGCGGCGCAGCAGGGAGATGTTGGTGCGCAGCGAGGTGAGCGGGGTGCGCAGTTCGTGGCCGGCGTCCTGGACGAGGCGCCGCTGGTCCTCGACGGAGCGGGCGAGCCGGCCGAGCATGCGGTCGAAGGAGCGGCCCAGGCTGCCGACCTCGTCGCCGCCCTCCACGGGCACGGCCACGTCGAGCCGCCCGGTGGAGGCGACGTGTTCGGCGGTGCCGGCGAGCCGGACGAGCCGGGAGGTGATGCGGCGGGCCAGCCACCAGCCGAACAGGCCCGCGGCGGCGACGACGGCCAGCGCGAACAGCACGGTGCGTTTCTGCAGTTCCCGCAGCAGGTCCTCGGTGTCGCTGAACTCCTGCGCGACCTGCACCGCGCCGCGCCCGCTGCCGAGCGCGACGGTCGCCATCCGGTACACGTCGCCGTCGATCACGACCTCGTCGTCCTCGGCGCGGGTGCCGGCCTTCGGGGTGTCGGCGGTGCGGCGGGCGGCCGCGTCGACGGGCAGCCTCGGACTGCCCGCGTCGACGACGGCGCCGCCGGGGCCGAGGACCTGCACGTCGGTGCCGGCCGGGCGGGTCAGGTCGTCGCGCGGCCCGTCGTGGTCGGGGTCGCCGGAGGTGAAGTCGCCGGGGCGCAGCGTCTGTTGCGTGACCTGCTGGCGCAGGTCGTGGACGACCTCGTCGAACACGGCCTGCTGGTCGACGCGGACCAGTCGGGCGGCGGCGTCGTAGGAGAGGAAGCCGACCAGGGCGGTCACCCCGGCGGCGACGGCGGCGAACGACAGGGCGAGCTTGGTGCGCAGGCTGCGCGGCGGCCGGGCCCCGGGCCCCTCGGCGGCGTCCCCGCGCGCCTCCGGGGCGTCCCCGCGCGCCTCGGCGGCGTCCCCGCGCGGCCGGTTCACGCTTCCCGCAGGACGTAGCCGACGCCGCGCACGGTGTGCAGGAGCGGCGGGCCGTCGGGGTCGTCGACCTTGCGGCGCAGGTAGCCGACGTACACGGCGAGGTTCTTGGAGCCGGGGCCGAAGTCGTAGCCCCAGATGCGGTCGTAGATCGTGGCGTGGTCGAGGACGATGCCGTGGTTGCGGGCGAGGAGTTCGAGGAGGTCGAACTCGGTGCGGGTCAGTTCCAGTTCGCGGCTGCCGCGCCAGGCGCGCCGGGCCTGCGGGTCGATGCGCAGGTCGGCGGCGATCACCTGGCCGTCGACGCCGGGCTCCTGCGGCTGCGGCTCCGGCTCGGGGGCGGTGCGGCGCAGCAGGGCCCGCAGCCGGGCGAAGACCTCCTCGACGTCGAACGGCTTGACCACGTAGTCGTCGGCGCCCGCGTCCAGGCCCGCGATCCGGTCCGGGGTCTCCACGAGCGCGGTCAGCATCAGGATCGGCGTGCGGTCACCCTCCGCGCGCAGCACCCGGCAGACCTGGAGGCCGTCGATGCCCGGCATCATCACGTCGAGGACGAGGATGTCGGGCCGCGCGCGGTGGGCGGCGGCCAGCGCCTGGACGCCGTCGGCGACGGCCGTCACGGCGTAGCCCTCCAGGGTCAGCGCGCGTTCGAGGGCGTTGCGGATCGCCCGGTCGTCCTCGGCGAGCAGCACGGTGGGGGCGGGTGCGGCGGAATCGGACACCTGCCCAGTGTGCCCCCGTGACGTGCGCGGCTCCCCCGTTCGGAGGTCCGCCGAACGGCTTCTTACCCGGCTCTCACCCGCCCCGGAGCAGCGGCTTACCCGAGAGGAGCACGGTGAGGCGGGACATCGCACCGCCGGACCGCGTCCGCCGGGGAAGGCACGGGGAAGGCACTACGCATGAAGATCGTGTTCCTGCTGCACAACGCGTACGCCATCGGCGGCACGGTGCGCACGACGCTCAACCTCGCCGCCGCGCTCGCCGAGCACGGCGGGCACGAGGTGGAGGTCGCGTCGATGAACCGGCACCGCGAACACCCCCGGTTCGCCCTCGACCCGAGGATCTCGCTGGTCCCGCTCGTCGACGCGCGCGACGGCGGCACGGACCGCGACCTGGACGCCTTCGCGCGCCCGGCCCGCGCCTTCCCCTCGGCGGAGAAGCGGTTCGAGCAGTACTCGCTGCTGCACGACCAGCGGGTGCGCGCCTACCTGGAGAGCTGCGACGCGGACGTCGTGATCGGTACGCGCCCCGGGCTCAACGTCTATCTGTCGCTGTGGGGCCCGCGGCGCGCCCTGCGCATCGGGCAGGAGCACCTGCGGCACGACGCGCACGGCAAGAAGCTGCGGGCGCAGCTGGCCCGGCACTACCGGTTCCTCGACGCGGTCGTCACGACGACGGAGGCGGACGCGGCCGTGTACCGGGCGCGGATGCCGCTGCCCGGCGTGCGGATCCTGGCCGTGCCGAACATCGTGCCGCCCGCCGACGTGCCCCCGTCGGACGGCTCCTCCCGGATCATCGCGGCGGCGGGCCGGCTCGCCCCCGGCAAGCGCTACGACCTGCTCCTGGAGGCGTTCGCCGCGGTCGCCGCGAAGGAGCCGGACTGGGAGCTGCGGATCTACGGCGGCGGCCCGCAGGAGGCGCGGCTGCGCGATCTCGTGGGCGGGCTCGGGCTGACCGGCCGGGCCCGCCTCATGGGCGCGGTGTCGCCGATCGAGCCGGAGTTCGCGCGGGCGTCGATCGTGGTCAGCGCCTCGGACGCGGAGTCGTTCGGCATGACGCTGGTCGAGGCGATGCGCTGCGGGGTGCCCGTCGTCAGCACCGACGCGCCGCTCGGCCCCGCCGAGATCATCACGGACGGCGTCGACGGCCGGCTCGTCCCGCTCGGCGACACCCGCGCCCTCGCGGAGGCGATCGTCGCCCTGATCGAGGACGCGCCGGCCCGCCGCGCGATGGGCACCGCCGCCCTCGCCTCGGCCCACCGCTTCGACCCGGCCCCGATCGTCTCCCGCTACGCCCTCCTCTTCGCGGAGCTGCGCGAGACCCGCCACCGCCGCTCCTGGCAGCGCTTCACGGCCCGGGCCACGGGCTGGGCCCGCCGCCGGGCCCGCGCCCTGCGGGGCCCCGGGGGCGGCGGCCCGCACGCGGACCGCCCCGGCGACCAGCAGCCCGGTGACCGGCGCCGGCCCGGAAGTCCCGCCGCGCACCCCCGGCACCCCTAGGGACGTCCCGTGCCCTCCGAACCGCCCGCACCCTCGGGATCCACGGCCTTCGGGTCCCGGGGGCGGCGGGTGCCCCAGGGCCGGGAGACGGATCGACAAAGTCGGTGGCGACCCGTCTCCCGGCCCGCTCACAGCGGCGCAACCGCCGGCCGCACCGGCCCGCGCGTCGATCCGCTCGCCGTCGTCGCCGCCCTCTACGGGCTCCTCGCGCTGGTCCTCGTCGTACCGCGGCTGCGTCACGGGCTCGGCTGGGACGAGTCCGTCTACCTCTCGCAGTACGACCCGCGCCGGCCGGCCGCGTTCTTCAGCGCCCCGCGCTCCCGCGGCACGAGCCTGCTGACCGCGCCGGTCGTCGCGCTCACCGCCTCCACGACCGTGCTGCGCGTGGTCCTGACCGTGCTGTCCTCGGCCGCGCTCTACGCCTCGTTCCGGGTGTGGCGGCCGCTGCTCGGGACGCGGGTGACGGCGCTCGCGGCGCTGCTGTTCGCGAGCCTGTGGATCACGGTGCTGTCCGGCCCGATGGCCATGCCCAACCTGTGGGTGGCGTTCGGCGCGGTCGGCGCCGTCGGCTGCTTCCTGCGCGGCCGGGGCGTCCCGCTGGCCTGCTGCGTCGCCGGGGTGGCCCTGTTCCGGGCGCCGGACGCGGTGTGGCTGGTGCTGCCGATGGCGGTGTGCGCCGCGGCGGCCCGGGGGCGGCGGCGGATGCTGCCGTTCCTCGCGGCGGGGCTCGCCGCCGGGCTCGCCCAGTGGATCGTCGAGGCGTACGCGCGCTGGGGCGGCGTCCGCGCCCGCCTGCACGTGTCCAGCGCGACCGAGGGCGACCTCGGCCTCCACCCGAACCTCGGCACGGCCTGGCACGCCCTGAACGGACCGCTCCTGTGCCGCCCCTGCACGAGCGGCCCGCCCGACCTGCCCTGGACGTCCCTGTGGTGGCTCGCCCTCCCCCTGCTCGCGGCGGCGGCCGTCCTCCTGACCTGGCGCGACCGCCGGCGCGGACGGAACGCGCCGACGGCCCCGATCGTGCTGTGCGTCGCCTGCGCCGCCGCGCTCGGCGTCTCGTACCTGCTGCTCATCGGGTACTCCGCGCCGCGCTTCCTCGTCCCGGCGTACGCGCTCCTTGCACTGCCCGTCGCCACGGTGGCGGTGCGGATCGCCCGGCCACGGGTGCTCGCCGCACTGGTCGTCGCCGTGTGCGCGGTGCAACTCTGCGGGCAGTTCCTGGTGCTCGGCCGGCAGACGGCCGAGACGGCGGCGAAGGACGCCCGCTACGTGGCGGCGGCCCACGGGCTGCGCTCACTCGGGCTGACACCGCCGTGCCTGGTCACGGGCCCGCGCGCCCTGCCCATCGCCTACGCCGCCGGCTGCGCGTCCGCGCAGCTCACCGGCAACAACGCCTCCACCACCCGGGCCGGACTGCTGCGCCGGGCGGCCCTGGTGCCGACGGCCCTGCTCACCTCACGCGGGCAGCGGCCGCCGCACTACGCCCGCGACTGGACCCCGTACGAGCTGCCGGGCACCCCCGGCTGGACGGCCTGGAAGGCGCCCGGCCGGGAGCAGCTGCCTCCCGGCCCGTAGCGCCTTCCGTGCCCCCTGCGCCCTCCGCTGCTCGTGCACCCGCCGCTACTCGGCCCGGAGCGCGGCGAGCTGCTGCTCGAAGGGGACGACCTGGAAGCCGTCCGCCGGGTCGACCGAGGTGATCGCGCCGTGCAGCGAGCGGGGCGCGATCGCCGCCGCCGTGTCCACGTCCGGGGTTCCCGGGCGGGGCACCGCGGCGGCCGGGGCCAGGAAGCGGGCCAGTTCGGCGCCCGCCCGGGCGATGCGCCGGTCCAGGCCCTCGTCGCCCCAGTCCTCCGAGGCCGCGTAGACCGCGGTCGGCAGGACGAGGGCCCTCAGGTACGTGAACAGCGGGCGCAGGGCGTGCTCGGTGACGAGCGAGTGCCGGGCGGTGCCGCCGGTCGCGCCGACGAGCACCGGCTTCCCGGTGAGCGCGTCCTTGTCGATGACGTCGAAGAACGACTTGAACAGTCCGCTGTACGACGCCGAGAACACCGGCGACACGGCGATCAGGCCGTCCGAGGCCGCCACCGCGTCGAGCGCGGCGGCGAGCCGGGAGGACGGGAACCCGGTGACGAAGTGCTGGGCTATCTCCGTCGCCAGGTCCCGCAACTCGATGACCTGCACGTCGATGTCGCTCCCGGCGTGCTCCCGGGTGGCGGCGGCCAGCCGGTCGGCGAGCAGCCGGGTGGAGGACGGGGCGCTCAGCCCCGCCGAGACGACGACGAGCTTCATGCGCTCTTGACCTCCTCGTTCTTGGCCGCGACACGGGCGGCGTGGGTGGGGGCGTCCGGCACGTTCGCCGGCTTGAGGTTCGCGAACTCCTTGCGCAGCACCGGGACGACCTCCTCGCCGAGCAGGTCGAGCTGCTCCAGGACCGTCTTGAGCGGCAGGCCCGCGTGGTCCATCAGGAACAGCTGGCGCTGGTAGTCGCCCACGTAGTCACGGAACGACAGGGTCCGCTCGATGACCTCCTGCGGGGAGCCGACGGTCAGCGGCGTCTCGCGGGTGAACTCCTCCAGCGAGGGGCCGTGGCCGTAGACCGGCGCGTTGTCGAAGTAGGGGCGGAACTCACGCACCGCGTCCTGCGAGTTCTTGCGCATGAACACCTGGCCGCCGAGGCCGACGATCGCCTGCTCCGGGGTGCCGTGCCCGTAGTGGGCGTAGCGCTGCCGGTACAGGTTCACCATCTGCTTGGTGTGGCTGGCGGGCCAGAAGATGTTGTTGTGGAAGAAGCCGTCGCCGTAGTACGCGGCCTGCTCGGCGATCTCCGGGGAGCGGATGGAGCCGTGCCAGACGAACGGCGCGACGCCGTCGAGCGGGCGCGGGGTGGACGTGAAGGACTGGAGCGGCGTGCGGAACTTGCCCTTCCAGGTGACGACGTCCTCGTCCCACAGGCGGCGGACCAGCGCGTAGTTCTCGATCGCGAGGTCGATGCCGTCGCGGATGTCCTTGCCGAACCAGGGATAGACCGGCCCGGTGTTGCCGCGGCCCATCATCACGTCGACCCGGCCGTCCGAGACGTGCTGGAGCATCGCGAAGTCCTCGGCGATCTTCACCGGGTCGTTCGTGGTGATCAGGGTCGTGGACGTGGAGAGGATCAGGTTCTCCGTGCGGGCGGCGATGTAGCCGAGCATCGTCGTCGGGGACGACGGGACGAACGGCGGGTTGTGGTGCTCACCGGTCGCGAAGACGTCCAGGCCGACCTCCTCCGCCTTCTGCGCGATCGCGAGCATCGCCTTGATGCGCTCGTGCTCGGTCGGCGCGCGGCCGGTCGTGGGGTCGACGGTGACGTCACCGACGCTGAAGATCCCGAACTGCATTTCGCTCACCCTCCGGGTTGTTGACGATTCAACTATACCCCGGAACGTGAGACCCCGGCGAGCTATTCCCGCACCCCTCCCCGAGACCCCGAGCAGCCCCCGCCGACCGCGCCTCACCCCCTCAGACCCGGCGCCCCGTCGCCGCCAGCAGCCGCACGAACGGATCCGCCGAGGCCGCCACCTCCACCTCGGCCCCGAACACGTTCATCCGCCGCGCCGTCGGCCCCAGCTCCGACACCGCCGCGATCAAAGGCCCCACCACCTCCGCGGGGGCCTCGTAGAGCTGATCCGTCGCCCGCGCCAGATCCCACGCGTGCACCGTCAGATCCAGCAGCGCCATGGAGCCCACCAACCGGGCCGGCATGTTCATCGCCCCGGCCGTCCCCTCCTCCGCCCCGGGCCGCGACCACGCCGCGACCAGCGCCGACGCCTCCCGCGCGAACCGGTCCCGCCAGCCCGCCGCGTCCTCCCCCACGAAATCCGGCGCCCCCGAGAAGTCCGACTCCCCCTTCGCCGCGAGCGCCTGGAACTCCACCAGCACCTGGATCAGATGGTTGACCAGGTCCTTCACCGTGTACTGCGCACACGGCGTCGGCCGCTCCAGGTCTGCGTCCGCGATCGCGGCCACCACGGGCACCGCCCGCCCCGCCGCCCGCTCCATCAGCTCACCGACACCGAACGCCGGCTCCGCCGGCCCGACCGTCTCCCGCTCGTCACTGTCCATACCCCGACCATACGAACGCCAGGACGCCCGGCTCTTGAAGAAACGCGGCACTGTCAGTGGCCCGCCGTACGATCCCGGCATGGAACGCGACCGCGGCCGCGCCGAGGACCAGGGCCAGGACACACGGGGCATCGTCGACCCCGCCGCCCTGCTCACCCGCGTCCGCTTCCGCCGGCTCCCGCCCGCCGAACCCCTGCGCCCCTACATCGAGCACTACTGGCTGATCGACTGGGACCTCCCCGCCCCCTACGCCTCCCACATCGTCCCGCACCCCGCCGTGCACCTCACCTTCCAGTGGGACGAGAACGAAGGACCGCCCTACGGCGAGCTCACCGGCGTCAGCGCACCCGGCCTCTACACCCGCAAGATCGGCGGCCGCGGCCGCGTCTGCGGCGTCAAGTTCCACCCGGGCGCCTTCCGCCCCTTCGCCCCCGAGACACCCGTCTCCCACTGGACCGGCCGCGTCCTGCCCTACGACGACGTCTTCCCCACCACCGACATCCCCGCCATCGTCGGCCCCGCCGACGACCAGGACCGCGTCGCCGCCCTCGACGCCTACCTGCTCCCCCTGGCCCCGGCCGCCCCCGACCCCCAGACCGAACAGGCCCGCCGCCTCGTCGCCCGCATCCGCACCGACCGCACCGTCCAGCGCGTCGCCGACCTCGCCCACGACGAAGCCATGTCCGTACGCGCCCTGCAACGGCTCTTCGCCGGCCACGTCGGCGTCAGCCCCAAATGGTGCATCCTGCGCTACCGCATCCACGACGCCCTCGAAGCCGCCGCCACCCGCACCACCGTCGACTGGGCCGCCCTCGCCGCCGACCTCGGCTACGCGGACCAGGCCCACCTCGTCCGCGACTTCACCACCACCATCGGCGTCTCCCCCGCCGCCTACGCGGGCGAGTCACCCTGAGCACCCCGCACCCGGACTACTTCGCGTGAGTGACCGCGTAGATCATCACGAACGCCACGATGTGGATCCCGAAGAGGAAATAACCCAGGTACCACCACATGTACCGCTCCCCCTTCTTCTCCTGCGCCGCCCGCCGCGCGTCGTACTCGCGCTGCAGCGCGTCCAGCGGATCGGGAGCCGGAGAACCAGGGCCGGGCTGCGCGCCGTCCGACATCGTCACAGCTCCCTGTGCACCTTGGTGTTGGAGGCCTGCGCACGCGGGCGCACCACCAGCAGATCGATGTTCACGTGCGGCGGCCGCGTCACCGCCCAGGTGATCGTGTCCGCGACGTCGTCCGCCGTCAGCGGCTCCGCGACGCCCGCGTACACCTTCTCCGCCTTCTCCCTGTCCCCGCCGAACCGCGTCAGCGCGAACTCGTCCGTCTTCACCAGACCCGGCGCCACCTCGATCACCCGCACCGGCGTCCCCACGATCTCCAGCCGCAGCGTCTCCGCCAGCACGTGCTCCGCGTGCTTCGCGGCCACATAACCGCCGCCGCCCTCGTACGTCGCGTGCCCCGCCGTCGACGACAGGATGACCACCGTGCCGTCACCGGACCCGGTCAGCGCCGGCAGCAGCGCCTGCGTCACGTTCAACGTGCCCAGCACGTTCGTCTCGTACATCTGACGCCACTGCTCCGGATCACCCGTCGCCACCGGATCCGCGCCCAGCGCCCCGCCCGCGTTGTTCACCAGCACCCCGACCGTCCGGAACGCCCGCGCGAACTCGTCCACCGCGGCCCGGTCCGTCACGTCCAGCCCGTACGCCACCGCGTCGTGCCCCGCCGCCGTGATCTCCTCGGCCAGCGCCTCGATCCGGTCCTTGCGGCGCGCCGTCAGCACCACCCGGTACCCCGCCGCCGCCAGCTGCCGCGCCGTCGCGGCACCGATCCCACTGCTCGCACCGGTGACGACGGCGATACGGGACGCGGCTGCGGGGGCCATGGCTGCTCCAGACGGTACGGGCGGACGACGCGCGAACAGGGTCCCGTCCAGAGTACGCGCGCTCAGTCACCCCGCGGCGCGTACATGATCACCGCCATCCCCACCAGACAGATCACCGCACCCACCACATCCCACCGCGACGGCCGGTACCCGTCCGCGACCATCCCCCACGCGATCGACCCCGCCACGAACACCCCGCCGTACGCCGCCAGGATCCGCCCGAACTCCGCGTCCGGCTGCAACGTCGCCACGAACCCGTACAACCCCAGCGCGATCACCCCCGCCCCCACCCACACCCAGCCCCGCTGCTCCCGCACCCCCTGCCACACCAGCCACGCACCCCCGATCTCGAACAACGCGGCCAGCACGAACAGCACGACAGAACGGGCGACGACCATGCCCACAGCGTCCCACGTGCGAGTCACACCCCCGCGCCCCGCGCATCACGCCACACCCCAGGTGGAACACCGCCCCCATGAATCTCACCGCCACCGCCCTCACCCCGGCACTCGCCACAGCCGCCCTCCTCCTCACCACCACACCGGCAGCCCCTCACACCACCGCCGACGGCAACGCGCCCGAGGCCGACCTCGCCCACCACGGCACCGCCACCCTCACCCCCGGCCGCACCACCCTCCACCTCACCCCGCAGAACCACGGCCCCGCCGACATCCCCGACGCCACCGTCCGCCTCACCTGGAGCACCCCCCTCGCCGACGCCCAGCCCCTCCCCCCGGCCTGCCTGCGCACCGGCCCCCGCTCCCTCGCCTGCCGCACCGGCGCCCTCCCCGCCGACACCACCGGCACCCCCCTCAGCCTCGACCTCCGCCTCGCCGCCACCCCCAGCGAACTCACCCTCACCGTCGACACCGTCTTCACCGGCGGCCCCACCGACCACAACCCCGACAACGACCACCACCGGCTCCTCGTCCTGGACACCGGCGACACGTACACCTTCTGACGCCGCTACGTTGAACCCGTGCCCAAGCCCACCCGCACCGCCCTGCTCGACGACCTCTTCGCCACGTCGCGCCGCTACATGGCCGCCTACGCCCTGTTCAACCAGGCCGTCGCGGACCACATCGGCCTGCACCCCACCGACCTGCAGTGCCTCAACCTCCTCAGCCTCGAAGCGGCCCCCGTCACCACCGGCCGCATCGCCGAACTCACCGGCCTGACCACCGGCTCCGCGACCCGCCTCGTCGACCGCCTCCAGAAGGCCGGCTACGTCACCCGGGAACGCGACACCACCGACCGCCGCCGCGTCCTCGTCACCCTCGTCCCCGAGAAAACCGCAGAGTTCGGCGCCGTCTGGGACCGCCTCGCCACCGACTGGTCCGCCCTCTTCGAAGACCTCGAAAACTCCGAACTCGCCCTGATCACAGCCCACATGAAACGCACGGTCGCCTTCAGCACCACCCAGATCGAACGCCTCCGCACCGGCGAGCTCGACGCTCCCTAGGCAGACGAAGGGGCCGCCCCCGGGGGGGGGGGGGGGCGGCCCCCGGTGGCGCGCCGCCCCCAAACAACAGCACAGCAGGTAGCATCGCCACCACACACCCACGCGAACGCGAGTGCGCC
>NZ_JBHYTK010000023.1:11422-16366 GCF_042749255.1 Streptomyces sp. NPDC059524
GCCGCGTGTTCGGCCGGGGTCACGAACGCGCCCAGGGCCGCCCCCAGCACCACCCCCCCGCCCTTGTTCGGCGCGGGCCCCCGCCCGCCCCCCCCTCTCGTTCGCGCTCAGCCCTTCACGCAGACGACCTGCTTCAGCTTCGCCACGACCTCGACCAGGTCACGCTGCTGCTCGATGACCTGCTCGATCGGCTTGTACGCGCCCGGGATCTCGTCCACGACGCCGGAGTCCTTTCGGCACTCCACGCCCCGCGTCTGCTCCTCCAGGTCCCGCGTCGAGAAGCGCTTCTTCGCCGCGTTCCGGCTCATCTTCCGGCCCGCGCCGTGCGACGCGGAGTTGAAGGACGCCGCGTTGCCGAGGCCCTTCACGATGTACGACCCCGTACCCATCGAGCCCGGGATGATCCCGTACTCGCCGGAACCCGCGCGGATCGCTCCCTTACGGGTGACCAGCAGGTCCATCCCGTCGTAGCGCTCCTCGCTGACGTAGTTGTGGTGAGCGCTGATCTCCTGCTCGAACGTGACCCTGGCCTTCTTGAACTCCTTGCGGATCACGTCCTTGAAGAGGCTCATCATGATCGAGCGGTTGTAGCGCGCGTACTCCTGCGCCCAGAACAGGTCGTTGCGGTACGCCGCCATCTGCGGGGTCTCCGCGATGAAGACGGCGAGATCGCGGTCGACCAGGTTCTGGTTGTGCGAAAGGCTCTGGGCCACGCCGATGTGGTGGTCGGCCAGCTCCTTGCCGATGTTCCGCGAACCGGAGTGCAGCATGAGCCACACGGAACCTGTCTCGTCGAGGCAGAACTCGATGAAGTGATTTCCGGAACCGAGCGTTCCCATCTGCTTGGTGGCACGCCCCTCCCGGAACTTCACCGCGTCCGCGACCCCCTCGAACCGCCCCCAGAAGTCCTCCCAGGGCGCATTGGCGAAGCCGTGGAGCCGGCTCGGGTCCACCGGAGAGTCGTGCATGCCGCGCCCCACCGGGATCGCCTGCTCGATCTTGGAGCGGAGGCGGGACAGGTCGCCGGGGAGGTCGTTCGCGGTCAGGGACGTCTTCACCGCGCTCATGCCGCAGCCGATGTCGACGCCGACCGCCGCCGGGCACACCGCGCCCTGCATCGCGATCACCGAGCCGACCGTCGCGCCCTTGCCGTAGTGGACGTCCGGCATGACGGCCAGGCCCTTGATCCAGGGCAGGGTCGCCACGTTGCGCAGCTGCTGCATCGCCGCGTCCTCGACCGACGTCGGGTCGGTCCACATCCGGATGGGGACCTTCGCCCCCGGCACCTCTACGTATGTCATGAAATCCCCCGATGTCGGGCCTGCGTCCAACCTCGTTGGACCTGAAGTCTGAAAACGCAAATACCGGAGCCAAGGTCGACGAATCGGTCGCCGGACCGGCGTCCACGGCAGTGCGTGCGATAGACATTGTGGTCATCGGCCGCACCAGGGCGGCAACCGAATTAGCCCAGTGAGGAGCCCCCACGGTGCAGCGGAAGTCCTACGCGTACGTGCCCGGCGTCGCCGTGCTCCTGACGGCGCTGCTCGCCGGGTGCACCGGGAGCCCGGACTCGGGTGACGGCGGGGACGACGCGAAGCCGGGCGAGGTCAGCGCGTCGGCGCCGGCGGCGAAGCCGGGCCGGTACCGGACGCTGCCGGAGCCGTGTGCCCAGCCGGAGCGGGCGACGCTGGACGAGATGCTGCCGGGCATCGCGGAGGTTCCGGATCAGCGCCAGCGCGAGAAGGCGTACGAGGGGACGGCTTCGGCCACGTACGACACGGACCGGCGCGTGGGGTGCAGTTGGAAGGACGACTCGGCCGAGGGCGGGGTTCACCGGCTGACGCTGGATTTCGAGCGGGTGGTGTCCTACGACGCGCGGGTGAGTGACGACGCGCGGGCCGAGGGCGTGTACGTGGCGAAGGCGGGTCGGGCCGGTCTCGAGGTGGCGCCGACGGAGTCCCCGGAGGGTTCGGCGGGGACGGGTTCGGCCTCGCCCGACGCCTCTGGTGCGCCCGGTTCCTCGAAGGGGGCCTCTGCTTCCGCTTCGGGGTCCCCGGCCAAGACGTCCAAGGGCAAGAAGGAGAAGAAGGGGGACGCTGACGCCTCGTCGGAGGCGCCGTCCGCCGACGAGGCCGAGCTGGGGCCGCGGCTGCTCGACGATCTGGGGGACGAGGCGTTCCTGAACGATGTCCTGGCGGGGCCGGAGGCGGCGCCGCGGCGGACGGTGACTGTGGTGTTCCGCACGTCCAACGCGTTGGTGACGGTCGAGTACGAGGCGCAGTCGGCGTTGTCCGGAGAGGTGCCGGACAGCAAGGAAATGCAGGACACAGCGCGTGAACTGGCGCGGACGCTGGTGGGGAAGTTCGGGGAGTAGCACGGGCGGGGGCGGGTGTCCGGCGTTCGGTGAGGCTCGGCGGGCGGGGCGGCTTCGGCGTACGGTGGCTGCTCGGACCCGGGTTCGGGGTGGTGCGTGTGTGCCGCCGCGGAGTCGGGGCCGTGGCCCTGTCAGCGACCTGGTGAAGGAACCATGCACCGTCCGACCAAGCGACTCACCCGCATTCTCGTCTGCGCGGCCGCCGTGCCGGCGGTTCTCGTCGTAGCCGGCTGTTCGTCCGACTCCGGCTCGGGCTCCGACGAGGGGGCGAAGAAGGGGTCGGGG
The DNA here is from genome assembly GCF_042749255.1 of Streptomyces sp. NPDC059524. Taxonomy (NCBI): domain Bacteria; kingdom Bacillati; phylum Actinomycetota; class Actinomycetes; order Kitasatosporales; family Streptomycetaceae; genus Streptomyces; species Streptomyces sp. NPDC059524. Next base: position 14,082 of record NZ_JBHYTK010000023.1, read on the forward strand.
GCGAAGGCGTCCGCCTCGGCCGCTCAGGGTGCGGCGAAGAAGAAGGTGGAGCCGGCGAAGTTCGCGACGCTGCCGCAGGCGTGTTCGGCGTTGTCGAAGAAGACGCTGGAGGATCTGGTCCCGAAGGGGGACAGCAAGGCGGGTTCGTCGGACGACGAGACGGCTCGGGCGAGCTGTTCGTGGTCGAGCCTGGACAACAACGGTGTGAAGGGTTCGCAGTACCGCTGGCTGAATGTCTCGTTGGTCCGGTTCGACTCTGATGTGAACCGGGGCAGTGGTGCGGAGCTGGCCGCGGACTATTTCGCGAAGCAGGTCAAGGACGCGCAGGCGACCGACGGCGCGAAGGACGTGAAGACGTCGGCGGTGTCGGGCACGGGCGACGAGGCGTCGCTGGTGCGTTACGACCGGACGTACAAGGACAAGAAGAAGGACGTCACGTCGAAGCAGCAGACGGTCGTGACGCGGGTGGCCAACGTCGTGGTGACGGTGGACTTCAATGGTTCGGGTCTGGCGGGCGACAAGACGCCGGACGCGGGTGAGCTGTCGAAGGACGCGGAGAAGGCGGCGAAGGAGCTCGTGGCCGCGGTGGAGAAGTCGGGCGAGGCGAGTTCCGGTGCGGGTGACGCGTCGGCGAGCGCTTCTCCGTCGAAGGGCGCTTCGAAGTCTCCCGATGACAAGGCGTCGAGCAAGAACTAGCTCTCGCTTCAAGGGATTTGAGGAGCCCGGCCCCTTTTGGGTGCCGGGCTCCCGGCGTACCGGCCCGCGGGGGCCGGGCGGCATGTGCCAGTCTGTTGCCGCAACATGCCCAACTGGGAGGGGAGCTGGAGTGGCCGGGCCACTGAAGCTGACACGGACGCACCGGATACTCGTGGGGGTGGTCGTCGCCGGCGCGGTGATCATCGCGGCGATCGGTTTCGCCGGTTCGTACGCGGCCGTGCGTGAGCTGGCCATCGAGAAGGGTTTCGGGAACTTCTCGTACGTCTTCCCGATCGGTATCGACGCGGGTATCTGTGTGCTGCTCGCGCTGGATCTGTTGTTGACGTGGATCCGTATTCCGTTCCCTCTGCTGCGGCAGACGGCGTGGCTGTTGACGGCGGCGACGATCGCGTTCAACGGTGCGGCGGCGTGGCCGGATCCGCTGGGTACGGGTATGCACGCGGTGATTCCGGTGCTGTTCGTGGTGGCGGTGGAGGCGGCGCGTCATGCGATCGGCCGGATCGCGGACATCACTGCGGACAAGCACATGGAGGGTGTGCGGATCACGCGCTGGCTGCTGTCTCCGGTGCCGACGTTCCTGTTGTGGCGGCGGATGAAGCTGTGGGAGCTGCGTTCCTACGAGCAGGTGATCAAGCTGGAGCAGGAGCGCCTGGTGTATCAGGCGCGGCTGCGGTCGCGGTTCGGGCGGGCGTGGCGGCGGAAGGCTCCGGTGGAGTCGTTGATGCCGCTGCGGCTCGCGCGGTACGGGGTGCCGCTGGCGGAGACGGCTCCGGCGGGGCTGGCAGCCGCGGGGATCGAGGAGCCGCAGCTTCCGGTGCTGCCGGTGGCGGCGGGTCCGGAGCGGCAGCAGCTGCCGGCGGGGCAGGGGCCGCAGGGCCAGGGCCAGGGGCCGGTTCGGGCGCAGGCTCCGGTGCCGGTCGCGTCGGCGGAGGCGGTGGCGGAGGCCGCGGACGTGCCGAGTCAGTGGTTCGCGCAGCAGCGGCAGGTGGAGTACCACGGCGGGTACGACCCGAGTTTCGAGCCGCCGACGTTCGTGCCGGAGGAGGAGCACCAGGACTGGTACGAGGAGCAGCCTCAGCAGATCCCGGTGCCGGTGCCGCGTCCGCGGGCGGCGGAGCCGGAGCCGGTGGTGCAGCAGGAGTTCCCGGTGCCGGACGGGGCGGGTGGCACGCGTCCGCTGGGTGACGGCGCGCCGCAGCCGCAGCCGCAGGAGGCGCAGGCGGAGGGCGCCGCGGCTCCGTCGGACGAGGATCTGTACCAGGTGTTCCGGTACTCGATAGACGGTGAGGGCATGCCGACGCCGGCCGCGTTCCAGGCGAACGTGGAGGCGACGTACGGCGCGCAGCTGGAGCAGCGTGATCTGGCCCGCTACCACGAGCTGTTCAGCAAGCGGCTGAACGCCGAGCTGATGGACGACCACATCGCCTGAGCTCGGGGGGCGTACGGAAAGGGGGGGGGCCCGGGGGGTGGGGGGGGGGCCCCCGCGGGCGGGGGGGGCGGGGAGCCCCCCCCCCCGCTCCCCCGTCGACCTCCTCGTCAACAACGCGGGGTTCGGCAACAAGGGCCGT
>NZ_JBHYTK010000023.1:16376-26022 GCF_042749255.1 Streptomyces sp. NPDC059524
CCCCCCCGGGGGGGGGCCGCGGCGAGGGGGGGGGGGGGGCCGCGGCCCCCCCCCGGGGGGGCGCGCCCCGGGGGGGGCCGCGCCCCCCCCCTTTCCGCTGTGCGCGGAGCGTTACGCGGCGAGGAGCTTGCGCACGCGGTCCGCGCCGACGGCGAGGAGGAGCGTGGGCAGACGCGGGCCGGTGTCGCGGCCGACGAGCAGGTGGTAGAGCAGCGCGAAGAAGCTGCGCTGGGCGGTCTTGATCTCGGCCGGGAGTTCCTTGGCCGTGGCGTCGGCGGGGTAGCCGGCCTGGACCTTGGGGACGCCGTAGACGAGGTGGGTGAGCCCGTCGAGGGACCAGTGTTCGTCGAGGCCGTCGAGGAGCAGGGCGATCGAGGCGCGGGAGGCGTCGTCGAGGCCGGCGAGGGCCTCGGTGTCGGGCTCGGTGCGCACGATGGTGCGGGACTCGGCGGGGACGTACTTGCTGATCCAGGCCTCTGCCTTGTCCAGCCGGGGCCGGACGGGGGTGAGGTCGGTGACGGGGTTCTCCGGGTCGAGCTCGGAGAGGATGCGCAGGATCTGCTCCTCGTCGCCGGCGGTGACGTCGGCGGCGGCGGCCAGGGTGCGGTAGGCGAGGGGTCGCTCGGTGCGGGGGAGCTCGCCGGCGGCGGTGCCGACGGCGCGGCTGTGGGCGGCGGCGTCGGCGGGGAGCACGGTGCCGTCGGCGACCTTGGCGCTGAGCTTGTCCCACTCGTCGTAGAGCCGCTGGATCTCCTGGTCGAAGGCGATCTTGAACGACTGGTTGGGGCGGCGGCGGGCGTAGAGCCAGCGCAGGATCTGCGGCTCCATGATCTCGAGGGCGTCTCCGGGGGTGGGGACGCCGCCCTTGCTGGAGGACATCTTGGCCATGCCGCTGATGCCGACGAAGGCGTACATGGGGCCGATGGGCTGCTTGCCGCCGAAGACCTGGTCGACGATCTGGCCGCCGACCTGGAAGGAGGAGCCGGGCGAGGAGTGGTCGACGCCGGAGGGCTCGAAGATGACGCCCTCGTAGGCCCAGCGCATGGGCCAGTCGACCTTCCAGACCAGCTTGCCGCGGTTGAACTCGGACAGGCGGACGGTCTCGGTGAAGCCGTCGAGGGTGCAGGTGTAGGACAGCTCGGTGGTGTCGTCGTCGTAGGACGTGACGGTGGTGAGGTCCTTGCCGCACTCGCCGCAGAACGGCTTGTACGGGTAGTAGCCGCCGGTGCCGCCGCTGCCGTCGTCCTCGGACGCGGCGCCGGAGCCTTCGGCGGCCTCCAGCTCGGCCTCGTCGACCGGCTTCTGGCCCTGCTGCTGCTTCGGGGCCTTCTTCGGGTCCTTCTTCGTCCGGTACTGGTCGAGGATGGCGTCGATGTCGCCGCGGTGCTTCATCGCGTGCAGGATCTGCTCGCGGTAGGTGCCCGAGGTGTACTGCTCGGTCTGGCTGATGCCGTCGAACTCGACGCCGAGGTCGGCGAGGGCCTGGACCATGGCGGCCTTGAAGTGCTCCGCCCAGTTCGGGTACTCCGAGCCGGCCGGGGCCGGGACGGAGGTGAGCGGCTTGCCGATGTGCTCGGCCCAGGACGCGTCGGTGCCGGGGACGCCGTTGGGCACCTTGCGGTAGCGGTCGTAGTCGTCCCAGGAGATGAGGTGGCGCACCGTGTACCCGCGGCGGCGGATCTCGTCGGCGACCAGGTGCGGGGTCATGACCTCGCGGAGGTTGCCGAGGTGGATCGGGCCGGACGGGGAGAGGCCGGAGGCCACGACGACCGGTTTGCCCGGGGCGCGGCGCTCGGACTCGGCGATGACATCGTCCGCGTAACGGGACACCCAGTCCTGGGTGTCCGCGCCTGTGCTCTGGGCCACGATTCGGTCGTCCTTCTCTGCGATGCGGTGAAGCGGGTGAGCTCTGCTGCGGCCATTCTCCCAGTTACCCGGCGCTGGGGGGAAACGCGTTGTCGTGCGGCGCCGGCGATCTGCGGAAAAACCCCGTTGCCGCCCCGTGGGATACTGAGCGGGACTAACGAGAACCAGCCCCGACCAGAACGGCAGCCCATACCCATGGCCCCGGTCACGTCCATCACCGCCAACGTCAACGCACGCCTCGCCGACGCCCTGACTTCCGCCCTGCCGGAGGCCGGCGGCGCGGACCCGCTGCTGCGACGTAGCGACCGGGCCGACTACCAGGCGAACGGGATCCTGGCCCTCGCCAAGAAGGCGAAGGCGAACCCGCGGGAGCTGGCCGCGCAGGTGGTGGAGCGGATCACGACCGGTGACCTGCTCGCCGACGTCGAGGTCTCGGGCCCCGGCTTCCTGAACGTGACGGTCGCCGACCGGGCGATCACCGAGACGCTGGCCGCGCGTGCCGCGGACGGCGACCGGCTGGGCGTCCCGCTGAAGGAGATCCCGGGCGTCACGGTCGTCGACTACGCGCAGCCGAACGTGGCGAAGGAGATGCACGTCGGCCACCTGCGTTCGGCGGTCATCGGTGACGCGCTGCGCGCGATGCTCGACTTCACGGGCGAGAAGACGATCGGCCGGCACCACATCGGCGACTGGGGCACCCAGTTCGGCATGCTGATCCAGTACCTGATCGAGAACCCGGGCGAGCTGTCCGCGGAGACCGACACGGACGGCGAGCAGGCCATGTCGAACCTGAACCGGGTGTACAAGGCGTCGCGTGCCGTGTTCGACGCGGACGAGGGCTTCAAGGAGCGGGCCCGCAAGCGGGTCGTCGCGCTCCAGTCGGGCGACAAGGAGACCCTCGACCTGTGGCAGCGTTTCGTCGACGAGTCGAAGGTCTACTTCTACTCGGTCTTCGAGAAGCTCGACATGGAGATCCGCGACGACGAGATCGTCGGTGAGTCGGCGTACAACGAGGGCATGCCGGAGACGGCGCGTCTGCTGGAGGAGATGGGTGTCGCCGTCCGCTCCGAGGGCGCGCTCGTGGTGTTCTTCGACGACATCAAGGGCAAGGACGACAAGCCGGTCCCGCTGATCGTGCAGAAGGCGGACGGCGGTTTCGGGTACGCGGCCTCCGACCTCACCGCGATCCGTGACCGGGTCCAGAACCTGCACGCCACGTCGCTGATCTACGTGGTGGACGTGCGGCAGTCGCTGCACTTCAAGATGGTGTTCGAGACGGCGCGGCGCGCGGGCTGGCTGGGCGACGACGTCACGGCTCACAACATGGGCTACGGCACGGTGCTCGGCGCGGACGGCAAGCCGTTCAAGACGCGTGAGGGCGAGACGGTCAAGCTGGAGGACCTGCTCGACGAGGCGGCCGAGCGGGCCACGGCGGTCGTGCGGGAGAAGGCCGAGAAGGTGGGCCTGACCGAGCAGGAGATCGTGGAGAACGGCCGGTACGTGGGCATCGGCGCGGTGAAGTACGCCGACCTGTCGACGTCGGCGAACCGCGACTACAAGTTCGACCTGGACCAGATGGTGTCGCTGAACGGCGACACGTCGGTGTACCTGCAGTACGCGTACGCCCGGATCAAGTCGATCCTGCGCCGGGCCGACGCGGGTGACGCCCCGGTCGCCCACCCGGAGCTGGCCCTGGAGCCGGCGGAGCGGGCGCTCGGCCTGCACCTGGACGCGTTCGGCGATCTGGTCTTCGAGGCCGCCGCCGAGTACGCGCCGCACAAGCTGGCCGCGTACCTGTACCAGCTGGCGTCGCTGTACACGACGTTCTACGACCAGTGCCCGGTGGTGCGGCCCCGGCCCGCCCAGGAGGTCGTGGAGAACCGCCTGTTCCTGTGCGACCTGACGGCCCGCACCCTCCATCAGGGCATGGCCCTCCTGGGCATCCGCACGCCCGAGAAGCTCTGACCTCGGGACACCGTCACTGCTGTTCGACGCGTTCGATCCAGTCGCTGCCGCCCAGGGGATAGTCGTACCCTGGGCGGCCTTCGTTGGCGCTGGTGCGGAACGGGGTGCCGTGGTCGTCGATGCGGACGGTGCCGTGGCGTGAGCCGCTGGACCAGTCGAGGGTGAGGTACCAGCGCACGTCGTGGGCCTTGGTGTGCGCGGTGATGTAGAAGACCTCGGGGTCGGACTCGCTGACCTTGTACGGGAAGTCGCGCTGGCCGTTGATGCCGCTGACGGTGGGGCTGCCGGCGTCGAGGGGGACGTCGAAGGACTTGGTGTCGACGCCGCCGCCGCAGCCGACGCCCATCGCGTAGTCGTTCCAGGCGAGCGGGGCGGACTTCCCGGCGATCGTGACGTGGAGCGCCTCGAGTACGACGGTGTCGGCGCCGGTGCCCTGGAGGGTGAGGGCGACGCGCTGTTCGCCGCCGGAGACGGCGCCGTAGGCGGAGGCCCACTTGGCCGCGGTCTCCTCGTTCGCGGGCGGGCCGACCTGGGCGGGTTCGCTGTCGACGAGGAAATGCTGGCTGCAGGGCTGGTCGTAGACGTAGGGGCGGGTGCCTACGGTGAACGGGGTGCCGGTGGCGTGGCCGCCGCCTGATTCGGTCGCGCCGGTCTCGGCGGCGCCCCCCTTGTCGCGGTTCTTGTCCTTGTCTCCATCCCCGTCCTTGTCCTTGCCGTCGATCTTGTCGTTCTCGCGCCGGTCGGTGGTGGAGGGGGGCGGGGAGGCGGACACGGAGGTGGCGGCGCTCGGGGCGGTGGACTGCCGGACTCCGGCCGCCTGCTGCCGGTCGGAGTCGTCCCCGCCGCGTCGGAAGAGACTGACGCCGAGGACGGTGGTGCCGAGGACGGCGGCGACGGTGAGGGCGGCGATCAGGGCGGTGCGGCGGCGGGGCCGGGGTTCGTCGGGGACCGGTTCCGGAGACGGCGCCGAAGCCTCGGCCGGGGTGGGAGCCGGTACGGGAGCTGAGGACGGGGAGGCCTTACGGCTGCCGCTCCCCCGGTTCGCGTCGGCGAGGATCCACCGGCGATGCAGTTCGACCAGTTCCTCGGGGGTCGCCTTGCACACGCGGGCTAGCCGTTCCACGGGCGCGTAGTCGGTCGGGACGGCCGTGCCGTTGCAGTACCGGTGCAGCGTGGACGTGCTCATGTGCAGCCGCTTCGCGAGCGTGCCGTAGCTGAGTCCGGAGCGGTCCTTGAGCGCGCTCAGCAGCTCCGCGAACCCGTCGGCCGCGTCCACCGCGCCGGCCCCTGTTCCCCCTGACACCTGTTCCTCCATCCCCCCGTGTCCCGTCCCACCGTTCCAGGGGACACGCGTTCTTCCTGGTCAGAGCCCGTATCGGCGTTCCAGTGTCCCCAACTGCCCGGCGGGCGTGGCGGCTGGGACAGATCACCGCGCAGGCTCCTGTCATCCAAGCACCACCCCGCACCGGAAGCCGAAGGGGCTCGACCGACATGACCAGCACCCGTACCGCCCGCACCGCCCGCGCCCGCCTGTTCCTCTCCGCGGCGACCGTCGCTCTGGCCGCGCTGTCACTGACCGCGTGCGACGACGGTTCGGGCGTCGAGGACGAGGGGACGGCGGGGGCGTCGTCCTCGTCCGGCGACGCGAAGCCGGCGGCGTCCACGAAGCCGTCGGACACCGCGGCCGGTGACGGTGTGGCGCAGGGAGAGAAGACCCCGTCCACGCCCGGCAGGGAATCCGGGAAGGGACAGGGCGGGAGCGCGGGTTCGGGCCAGAGCTCTCCGGTCACCTGCGACGGCTCGAACACCAAGACGGTCGCGGCCCCCCTCACCCGCCCCGTGAACCACATGCTTCTCACCGTCACCAACACCGGAACCCGCCCCTGCTTCCTCTACGGCTACCCGTCGGTGAGGTTCGGCGAGGCGCAGTCCGTCCCGCCGGTGATCGCCGACTCGAAGCCGCAGGCGGTCGTGACGCTGTCCCCGGGCGAGGCAGGCTACTCCTCGGTGAACCTCTCGGCGGCCGACGGCAGCGGCGCGAACGGCTACACCGCGAAGTCGCTGACCGTCTACTTCCAGTCCCGCTCGGGCGAGGGCCTACCCTCCGGCGCCACCCCGTCCGTCCCCCCGAAGGGCGTCTACGTGGACGACTCCCTCAAGGTGACGTACTGGCAGCAGTCCCTGGACGACGCCGTGTCCTGGTGACTCCGGCAGGGGCAGGGCCGGCAGGGGGGGGCGGGGTTCCGGGGAACTCGCCCACGGCCCCGCCCGTTCTCCGGAGGACCGGGGAACAGGACGACACGCGGGGGCTCTCATGGCGCTGTTCGGGAACGCTCACACCATCGATCCGGGGAAGGCCGCGCACGAGTACGCGCGGTTGCTCGGGCAGGGGGAGCAGGTCTACGGGGCGTATCAGTTGGTGCGGGACGCGATTCTGCTCACGGACCGGCGCATGATCATGATCGACAAGCAGGGGATGACCGGGAAGAAGGTCGAGTACCACTCGCTGCCGTACCGGAGCATCACGCACTTCTCCGTGGAGACGGCGGGGCATTTCGATCTGGACGCGGAGCTGAAGATCTGGGTGTCGGGGACGGCGGCGCCGATCGAGAAGACCTTCACCAAGGGGGTCGACATCTATGAGGTGCAGGCGATCCTGACGCAGTTCGTCACGCGCTGACCGATGGCGTACGCGTACGTGGCGGAACTCGCGGCCCGCGCCGAGGCGTTGGCCGTGCCGGGTGCCCGGCGGATCATCGGGATCGCCGGGCCGCCCGGTGCGGGCAAGTCGACGCTGGCCGCTGCCGTCGTGGGGGCACTCGGCGGGGCCGCGGTGTCGGTGCCGATGGACGGGTTCCATCTCGCCGACGCCGAGTTGGCGCGGCTGGGGCGCGCGGACCGCAAGGGGGCGCCGGACACGTTCGACGCGTACGGGTACGCGGCGCTGCTGGCGCGGCTGCGGGAGCCGCGGGCGGGCGAGACGGTGTACGCGCCGTCGTTCGAGCGGGACCTGGAGCAGCCGGTCGCGGGCGCGCTGCCCGTGCCGCCGGAGGTGCCGCTCGTCGTGACGGAGGGGAACTATCTGCTGCTCGACGAGGCGCCCTGGTCGGACGAGGTACGGCCGCTCCTCGACGAGGTGTGGTGGGTGGCGGTGGACGAGGCGACGCGGGTGAGCCGTCTCGTCGCCCGCCACGTGGAGTTCGGCAAGTCCCCGAAGGAGGCCCGCGCCTGGGTCCTGCGCTCGGACGAGGCGAACGCCCGGCGGGTGGCCTCCGGGCGGTCGCGGGCCGACGTGGTGGTGGATCTGGACGGTGGGGTGCTGCGTCAGGCCCGCTTGTAGTGGTAGTCGGCGTTCGAGAGCCTCTGGACGAGTCCGCCGCTCGCCTTCGTGAACGTCGACGCCTGGGTGGGGGTCCAGCAGTATCCGGGGTTCGATCCGACGAGGTGGGACGCGCCCACGCTGATGCTGCTGCCCGAGGCGCTGACGGAGGTCACCTTCGCGTCGTAGGGGCAGTTGTTGTACGGGAAGTCGCGGTACCGGACCGCGCCGGCGCTGGTGATCGTGACCGTCCCGGCCACGCCCTGGTTGTAGACCTCGTCGAGTTTCCACGTGCCGACGAAGGCGGCGGGGATGCTGCCGGTGGAGCCCCCGGAGCCCGAACCGGAGGTGCCGCCGGAGGACCCGCCGGAGGTCGACGCGGAGCCCGAGCTCGAGGAGCCCCCCGAAGCCGAGCCGGAGTCCGTGCCTGATCCCGCCGAGGAGGACGTGTCGCCGCCGGAGTCGGCGCCGCCGCCTTGCTCCCCCGTGGCACCCGACGCGCCGCCGGCACCCTGGTCCGCGTTCTCCTCCTCGCCTCCGCCCTGCTTGTCCCCCGCCCTGTCCGTGTCCTTGTTCTTGTCCTTCGCCTTGTCGTCGTCCTTGTTTCCCGTGCGGGACGGCGACGCCTTGGAGGGCGTCGGGGACGTGACGCCGGGAGTCGCGGGGCCCGTGGTGGCCGGGGGTGCCCCACGGTCGGTGTCGTCCCGGGCGAAGGGCTGGAGGGTGAGCACCGTCGTGGTGGTCACGGCGACGACCACGACCGCGGGCAGCAGCAGGGTCACGGCGCGCTTGCGGCGCCCCGGATCGGAGGGGGCCGTGGCGGCGGGGGCCGGGCCGAGGTCGATCGTCATGCGGTCGGCGGGGGCGGGTTCGCGTACGGGTTCGGCTTCCGCGTCGAGGAGTGCCGCCGACTGGACCGCGAGCCGGGCGACCACGTCGTTCGGCAGCCACACCGGGGAGCAGCCCGGCTCCGGCGTGCCTTCGAGGTCGGCCAACAGGGCGGTCACGGCGGGGCGTTCGGCCTCGTCCTTGATCAGGCAGCGGGCGATCAGCGCCCGCAGCTCCGGATCTTCCACGGCGTCGAGGTCGGGCTCGTCGTTCGCCACCCGGTACATCACCGACAGCTGATTGCTGAGGTCCCGGCCGAACGGCAGCGACGCCGTCGCCGCGTACATCAGCACACAGCCCAGTGTGAACACGTCGGTCTTCGGGCCGACCTGCTCACCCCGGATCTGCTCCGGCGACATGAAGCCCGGCGACCCGATCACCATGTTCGTACTGGTCAGCAGCGCTTCCACCGAAGCCTGCACCGCGCTGGCGATACCGAAGTCGATCACCTTCGGGCCGCTCATCGTGACCATCACGTTCGGCGGCTTCAGATCGCGGTGGACGACCCCGGCCTCGTGGATGTCGGCGAGCGCGTGCAGCAGACCGACCGCCAGGCGGCGCACCGAGTCGGCGGGGAGCGGACCGTGGTCCCGGACGACATGTTCGAGGGACAGGCCGGGGACGTAACCGGTCGCGACCCACGGAGTCTCGGCATCCGGGTCCGCCTCCAGCACCGGTGCCGTGTACCGCTCGTCGACCCGGCGCGCCGCGTCCACCTCGCGCCGGAAACGCGCCCGGAACCGCGGGTCCTGCACGTGCTCCTCGTGCACCACCTTCACCGCGACCGTCCGGCCGCCCTCGGTACGCGCCAGGTAGACGCGACCCATGCCGCCCGCACCGAGACGGCCCAGGAGGAGATAGGGGCCGATGCGGGTGGGGTCGGTGAACTTCAGCGGTTTGATGCCGCCGGGTGGTGTGCTGTCGCCCTCGTTCTCGTTTCCGCGTTCGTTCTCGTTCTCGTTGTCGCCCTGCGGACCGGTCATGTCCCGCCTCCCCCGTCAACTGCCGTTCAGTCACGAACGGCCCACAGGCTAAGGGGTGTTGGCGGAAAGTGGAGCGGTGAACGGATCAAGAGATGAGGGTTGTTCCACAATGGCCGACATTCGACGACGGAACCGCGACCTGTCATCGCGCGTCGGGGAACCAAGGCACTACGGGGATCACCGTCAGGTCCGCAGTTTCTGCTTCACCACCTTCCCGCTGGCGTTGCGCGGAAGTTCCGTCACGAACGCGACCTCGCGCGGCACCTTGAAGTTGGCCATCTCGCGGCGGGACCAGGCGATGAGGTCGTCGGCGGTGGTCACGGCCCCGGGGCGCCGGACCACGTACGCCTTGCCGACCTCGCCGAGCCGGCCGTCGGGGATGCCGACGACCGCGACGTCGGCCACGTCGGGGTGGAGGCCGAGGAGTTGCTCGATCTCGGCGGGGTAGGCGTTGAAGCCGCCGACGATGAACATGTCCTTGATGCGGTCGGTGATGCGGAGGTAGCCGTGGGGGGGCCCAGCCCCCCCCCCCCCCGGGGGCCCCGCACCCCGGCCGGGGGTGGGGGGTCGGGGCGGGGGGGGGGGGGGCGGGGATACACCCCCAAACAAACTTAACCCACTCAAC
>NZ_JBHYTK010000023.1:26032-68494 GCF_042749255.1 Streptomyces sp. NPDC059524
GAGTCGGCCGCTCTGCCTCTCACGGGCTGTGTGGGTGCGCGGGGGGGGCGGGCGCGGGCGGGGGCCGCCCCCCCCCCCCGCTCGCCGGTGCGCAGCCAGCCGTCCTCGGTGATGGCCTCGGCGGTGGCGGCGGGGTCCTCGAAGTAGCCCCGCATGACGTTGAAGCCGCGGACGAGGACCTCTCCGGGTTCGCCGGGCACGGGTGCGTCCACCCGGACCTCGGTGCCGGGTATCGCCCGCCCGGACGTCGCGGCGATGAGCTCGGCGGGGTCCCCGCGCCGGCACATGGAGACGATGCCGCTGGCCTCCGAGAGGCCGTACGCCGTGAGGACGGTGCCGACGCCGAGTTCGCCGCGCAGCCGCTCGACGAGCTGGAGCGGGACGACGGCGGCGCCGGTCACGACCAGGCGCAGGGCGGACAGGTCGTGGGTGTCGCGGGCCGGGTGGTCGAGGAGGGACTGGTGGAGGGTGGGGGGTCCGGGCAGGACGGAGATGCGTTCGGCGGCGATGTTGGCGAGGGCCGTGTCCACGTTGAAGACGGGCTGGGGGACCATCGTGGCGCCGCGCATGAGGCAGGCGATGATGCCGGCCTTGTAGCCGAAGGTGTGGAAGAACGGGTTGACGATGAGGTAGCGGTCGCCTTCGCGCAGGCCGGCGAGGTCGGACCAGATCGCGTAGCCGCGCAGGGTCTGGGCGTGGGTGATGACGGCGCCCTTGGGGCGGCCGGTGGTGCCCGAGGTGAAGATGATGTCGGAGGGGGCGGAGGCGGGGATCGCGGCGGCGCGTTCGCGCACCCGCTCCGCGGTCACGGCGTCTCCCCCGGCCAGGAACTCCTTCCAGGTGCCGAAGCCGGGCGCGTCCGGCGCGGTGTCGCCGAGGACGACGACCCGCTCCAGGTCGGGCAGCGCGGCCCCGTTCCCCTGGGCGCGGCGCAGCGAGGCGACGTAGGAGGTGCCGAGGAAGGTGCCGGTGACGAAGAGGAGGCGGGCGCGGCAGCGGGCCAGGACGTCGGCGGCCTCGGCGCCCTTGAAGCGGGTGTTGAGGGGGACGAGGACGGCGCCGGAGGTGACGGCGCCGAGGGCGGAGACGATCCAGTCGAGGGTGTTCGGCGCCCAGATCGCGACGCGGTCGCCGGGTTCCACGCCCGCGGCGAGGCAGGCGGCGGCGGCCCGTTCGACCCGTTCGCCGAGCTCGGCGAAAGTGATCCGGGTGCGCCCCTCGACGACGGCCTCGTGCGCGGCGTACCGTGCGGCCGCGTCCCACACGAGTCCGGGGATCGCGCCCCACTCGCCCTCCGTACGGTCCGTACGCATCGAACGACCTCCCATCACGCCATCCCGCCGTAGCTGACTATCCGTCAGATTAGCTGTAGCCTGACGCGCTGTCAGCAGACGGAGCCACCGGATCACGGTGGACCGGGCCGTTCCAGGTGGGGGTGCCCATGGCGGGACTGAAGGACGCGACAGCCATCGTCGGCATAGGCCAGACGGCCTTCGCGAAACAACTCCCGGAGTCCGAGAGGACGTTGGCGTGCCGGGCGATCCTGGCCGCGCTCGACGACGCGGGCATCGCGCCGTCGGAGGTCGACGGGTTCGCCTCTTACACGATGGAGGAGACGGACGAGGTGGAGGTGGCCAAGGCCATCGGCGCCGGCGACGTCACCTTCTTCTCCAAGGTCGGCTACGGCGGCGGCGGTTCGTGCGCGACCGTCGCGCACCTGGCCGCCGCGGTCGCGACGGGACAGGCGAGCGTCGGTGTCGCCTGGCGCTCGCGCAAACGCGGCTCGGGGCCGCGCCCGTGGAAGAACACCACGGTGCAGCTGCCGACCCCGGCCCAGTGGACCCGCCCCTTCGGGCTGCTGCGCCCGGCCGACGAGATCGGCATGCTCGCGCGCCGCTACATGCACGAGTACGGGGCCACCCGCGACCACCTGTTCAACGTGGCCCTCGCCTGCCGCAACCGGGCCAACCAGAACCCGGACGCGATCATGTACGAGCGCCCGATGACCAGGGAGATGTACATGGACTCCCGCTGGATCAGCGAGCCGCTCTGCCTCTTCGACAACTGCCTGGAGACCGACGGCGCGCTCGCCTGCGTCATCGTCTCCGCCGAACGGGCCCGCGACTGCCGGCAGAAGCCCGTGTACGTCCACTCCGCCGCGCAGGGCCTGCCCGCCCAGCACCACGGCATGGTCAACTACTGGAACGACGACCCGCTCACGGGCCCCGCCTGGACCGCGGCCCGCCACCTCTGGAAGAACGCCGACCTCACCCCGGAGGACGTGGACGTCGCCCAGATCTACGACGCGTTCACCCCGCTGATCCCGCTGTCCCTTGAGGGGTACGGGTTCTGCGGGCGCGGCGAGGGCGCCGCGTTCACCGAGGGCGGCGCCCTGGAGATCGGCGGCCGGCTCCCCATCAACACGGGCGGCGGCGGCCTCTCGGAGGCCTACGTCCACGGCTTCAACCTCATCAACGAGGGCGTCAAACAGCTCCGCGGCACGAGCACCGCCCAGGTCCCGAACGCCGCCTCCTGCCTGGTCACCGCGGGCGAGGGCGTCCCGACCTCGGCCCTGCTGCTCCGCGCCCCGTGACGGGGAGCCCCCGCGACCGGCCACGACGCACGCCGCACCCGACAAAGGACGGACCCATGGCAGACGCTCTCCTCACCCCCGTCACCGACGACGACGGCGCCCCCTTCTGGGAGTACGCCGCCCAGGGCGAACTCCGCATCCAGGCCTGCGCGAACCCGGACTGCGGCGAACTCCGCTTCCCGCCCCGCCCCTGCTGCCCCCACTGCCAGTCCTTCGACTCCGAGTGGCGCAGGATGAGCGGCCGGGGCCGCATCTGGTCGTACGTCGTCCCGCACCCCCCGCTGCTCCCCGCCTACGCGGCCCAGGCTCCCTACAACGCGATCGTCGTCGAGCTCGCGGACGCTCCCCGCATCCGCCTGGTCGGCAACCTGGTCACCCGCGCCGACGCCCCCCTCGACTCGGTCGACCCGGCGAAGATCCGCATCGGCGCCAAGGTGCAGGCCGTGTTCGCCGAGGTGGAAGGCGTGGTCGTGCCCCGCTGGACCCTGGAGCGCCCGTGACCGCGCCCCCGCCCACGCCCTCCGTGCCGCTGCGCGTCGAGACCGACAAGGAGACCGGCGTCGCGGTCGTCACCCTCGACCGCCCGCACCGCCACAACGCCATCGACACCGCGCTCGCCGGCGCACTCCGGGCGGCCTGGCGCGGCCTCCGCTTCGACGACGGCGTCCGCGCCGTCGTCCTGACCGGCGCCGGCGACAAGGCCTTCTGCACCGGCATCGACCGCGACGTCGACGTGCCGCAGCCCTCCTCCCCGTACGCGATGGACGACCCGCTGCTCACGATCGGGCCGAAGGCGAACGACCTGTGGAAACCGGTGATCGCGGCGGTCGGCGGGATGGCCTGCGGCGGCGCGTTCTACCTGCTCGGCGAGGCGGACTTCGTGATCGCCGACGAGCACGCGACGTTCTTCGACCCGCACACCACGTACGGCATGGTCAGCGCGTACGAGGCGATGCACCTGGCGCAGCGGATGCCACCCGGGGAGGCGGCCCGGCTCGCCCTCATGGGCTCGGCGGAGCGGCTCTCGGCCCGCAGGGCGTACGAGAACGGACTGGTCAGCGAGGTGACCGAGGCGGGCGGCGCGGTGGCGGCCGCGATCCGCTGCGCGGAGGTGATCGCCCGGCAGCCGACGGAGGCGGTGCAGGGGACGGTGCGGGCGGTGTGGGCGGCGACCGAGGCGGCGCGCGCCCACGCCTTCGCGCAGGCCCCGCACCTGATCGCCCTCGGCAACCTGCCGCCCGGCCGGCAGGCCGAGCTGTTCGCGTCCCGGCCGGCGGGCGGCGGATTCCGGGTGCGCTGAGACGGGCCCAAGCAGGAGCGTGTCTTCAAACTGACACGACCTAGCTCAGGACGTCGGCCTCGGGGTCGAGCTCGCAGTGGGCGACCTCGGCGGCGAGCCCTTCGCCGCCGAGCTTCACCTTCACGGTCGCGGTCCCCCGCGCGGGGACCTCGACGTCCCCGAATTGCGAGGTGATCTGGATCCCGCTCGCGTCCTCGAACGCGACGCGCGCGCGGAAGTCGGCGGTCCTGCCGTTCGGATTGCTGACGCGGACGAGCGCGTACGGCGTCTTCGCGTCGGCGCACCGGATCAGCGTCGCCGTGCCGTCGCGCAGCCGGGACGTGCCGCCCGTGGAGGTGGCGGTCGGCGTGGAGTCGTAGTCGGGGCGGCGCGTGTAGCCGCCGGACGACGAACCGGACGAGCCCGACGAGCCTCCGCCGTAGTAGTCGTCGTCATCGTCGTCGTACCGGGACGACGACGAGCTGTCGTGGTTCTGGCTGGAGCTGCTGCAGCCGCCGCCGCTCCCGCCGCTGGACTTGTGGCTGCCGCCCCGTCCCCGGCCCGACGTGAACCCTGTCAGGACCATGACCACCAGGACGGCGAGCGCCGTGAGTTTGACTCCCCGTTTCATCACGCCGGGCACCCTACTACCGGGCCCGGCGGTCACACGGGTCAGCGGCTGGTGCCCGTGCCCTTCTCCGCGTCCAGCGCGTACACGCAGCGGTCCTTGCTGCACGCGTAGACGACGCCGTCGGTGACGACGGGCGTGCCGGTGATCTCGCCGCCGGTGGCGAGCTTCCAGCGCAGCCGGCCGTCGTCGGCCTTGAGCGTGTACAGCAGGTGGTCGGTGGAGCCGAAGTGGATGCGGCCGTCGGCGACGACCGGGGAGCCGACGATCTCGCCGCCCGCCTGGAAGCGCCACTTCGGGGTGCCGGTGACCGCGTCCAGCGTGTAGAGGCCCTGGCCGGAGCCGACGTGGACGTGACCGTGCGAGACGAGCACCGGGTCGACGGAGCCGGGGCGCGGCTCGGTGGCGATGCGCCAGCGGTCGCGGCCGTCGGTCGCGTCGAGGGCGTAGACGGTGCCGAGGTGGTCGACGAGGTAGACGCCGCCGCCGGTGACGGCGGGTCCGGCCACGTAGGCGGGCGGGCACAGGAAGACGGCGGGCGCCTCGAAGTGCCAGCGGACGTGACCGGAGCCGACCTCGACGGCGATGACGCGGGTGCCGGCCGACACGTACACGTAGCCGTCGTCGGCGGGGGTGACGCGGACGGGGACGCCGCCGCAGGAGGCCGCGTCGCCGATCGGGTACGACCAGCGCTCCTCGCCGGTGCGGGCCTCCAGGGCGCGCAGCCGTGCGTCCTGCCACACATAGACGGTGCCGTCGTGGACGACCGGCCCGGCCTCGGGGGCCTCGAAGTCGGTCTGGCAGCCGGAGGTCTCCCACAGCAGGTCGCCGTTGGCGGCCTCGCGGGCCTGGACGCCGCCGCCGCGGGTGGCGGTGACGACGGTGCCGCGGTCGGCTGCGAGGGCGTAGACCCAGGCGTCGGTCTGGCGGCGCCACAGTTCGGCGCCCTCGCGGGCGTCGAGCGCCCACAGGGTGGGGCCGTCGGAGGCGTGGATGCGGCCGTCGGCGACGGCCATGGCCCAGGCGACGTCGCGGGTCTTGAAGCGGCGCCGTCCGGTGGCCACGTCCAGGGCGTGGACCTCGAAGGAGGTGACGTAGACGAGGTCGCCGGAGACCTTGGGGGTGCCCCACACGTCGTTCGACATGCGGAAGCGCCAGGGGCGCCAGCCGGGCGGTGCCTCGGGGGCGGCCGGGGCGGGCACGGCGGAGTCGGTGCCGTTGACGGCCGGGCCGGCGGGGCGGGAGCCGCGCGACCAGGACGCGGCGAGGCCGTGCTCGGCGGGCGGCGCCTTCACGGCGGCGGCGCGGGCGTCCGCGACCCGGGGGCCGGGCCCGATCGGCACCTGCGCGCCGGCCAGGTGCACGGGCCCGTCGGCGGTGCGGCCCGCGGATCCGGCGGCGACCGGCGACGCGGACGGGTTGGGCCGCCAGCCGTCGGTGGACGGCGGGGCCGGCGGCTGCGGGGGCATCGCGGGCATGCCGGAGCCGTGGCCGGGGGTGCGGCCGGTGGGGCGCTTGATGACGGGGCGGCCGCCGCGGCGGGTCTCGATGAGCGCGACGGAGCGCTCCGGCAGCCAGGCGGAGGCGGTGCCGGAGTCGTCGCTGCCGGAGCCGAAGAGGTGCGGGGCGAGCTGGGCCTGGAGGTCGGCGGGCGAGGGACGCCGCGTGGCGTCCATCTGCATACAGGACTCGATGAGCGGGCGGAGCTCGTCGGGCAGCCCCTCCAGGTCGGGGCCCTCGCGCAGCAGCATGAACACGGTCTCGACCGGGTTGGCGCCGTGGAAGGGGGCGTGGCCGGTCGCCGCGAAGACGAGGGTGGAGCCGAGGGAGAAGACGTCGGAGGCGCCGGTGACGCTGCGCGAGTCCTTCGCCTGCTCGGGCGACATGTAGGCGGGGGTGCCGACGGCCACGTTGGTCATCGTGAGCCGGGTGTTGGAGACGCCGGAGGCGATACCGAAGTCGATCACGCGCGGGCCGTCCTCGACGACCAGCACGTTCGACGGCTTGAGGTCGCGGTGGACGAGGCCCGCGCCGTGGATGGACTGCAGCGCCTCGGCGACGCCGGCGGCGAGCCAGCGCACCGCCTGGGCCGGGAGCGGCCCGCACTCGTTCACTATTTCCTCGAGGGAGGGCGCCGGGACGTAGGCGGTGGCGAGCCACGGGACGGCGGCGCGCGGGTCGGCGTCGACGACGGCGGCCGTGTAGAAGCCGGACACCGCCCGGGCCGCCTCGACCTCGCGCGTGAAGCGCACCCGGAACAGCTGGTCCTCGGCGAGCTCCGTGCGCACCGTCTTGATCGCCACGCGCCGGCCCGAGGCCGAGCGGGCCAGATAGACCAGGCCCATGCCGCCCGCGCCGAGCCGTCCCAGGACCTCGAACGGACCGATCCGCCTCGGATCGTGCTGCGTCAGCTGATCCACCACTTGCCTGCCCACCTCCCCGTACGGGGCCTGCGCACTCACCGGCCCCCGCCAGCGTCTCACCACCGAAGCGCTACGGCGGCACGCACCCCGATTCTTCCTGTCCGGGGCGCCGGTTGCGAACCCGGGGGCACATCGGGGTGTCACGGGAGGATGCGGGACGTTTCAGGCGCGTTCCGGGTCCTGCTGTGGCGACTCCCACACCGGCTCGGGCCCGGGCCCGTCCCCTGTTCCGGGCACCGGTTCGCAGACGGCGAAGACCGCGCCCTGGTCGTCGCGGAGCACGGCGAGCGGCCCGTACGGGGAGTCGTGCGGGCCGGTGCGGACGCGGCCGCCGAGCCGGACGGCCTCGGCGCAGGTGGCGGACGTGTCGGCGCAGGCGAAGTGGGGCAGCAGCCGGGCCGGGGCCGCCCGCCGCACGGGTGCGGGGCTGAGGGCCCGGCCGAAGACCCGCTCGTGGAAGAGGGCGCTGCGGGCGGGGTCGGGGGTGTGCAGTTCGGCGTGGTGGAAGGTGCCGGGGCCGGCGGTGTGCTCGAAGCCGCGGTGGGTGCCGGCCTGCCAGAGCCCGAAGGCGGCGCCCTCGGGTCCGTGGGCGAGGGCGACGGTGGCCTGGGTGCCGCCGGGCAGGGGGCCCGCGGCGATGCGTCCGCCGGCCGCCGTCACCCGGTCGGCGGCGGCGTAGGCGTCCCGTACGGCGAGGTGCACCCGCCAGCCGGTGGGGGTGCCGGGTCCGGCGGGGCACAGGGCGGCGGCGCTGCGGTCCTGGCTGTAGGCGGCGGTGTAGTAGTCGTGGTCGGCGCCCGCGCCCTCGTCGAAGGTCCACCCGAAGAGGTCGCCGTAGAACCGCTTGCCCGCCTCGATGTCGGGCAGGGCCACGTCGGCCCAGCAGGGGGTGCCTTCGGGGAAGTCGGGGTGCATGGCGTCACGCTAACCACGGGCGTTCCGGGACCGGCCCCCATATTCGAACGTATGGCCAATTCCGCTCGCTTCCGGCGCGTCATTTGACCGGGGGCGATGCTCCCCAACCCCATTTGCAGTCGGCCAGATCGCGCTCCGATCACCCCTCGGTAAGCTGACGGCATGACAGGACAAGTACGGACCGTCGACGGCCGTGTGGCCGGACGGCGTGGTCAGGCGACACGTCAGAAGCTCCTCGAGTGCCTCGGCGAGATGCTCAGCTCCTCGCCCTACCGGGACGTCAAAGTCATTGATGTCGCGCGCAAGGCGGGCACCTCGCCCGCGACCTTCTACCAGTACTTCCCGGACGTCGAGGGCGCCGTCCTGGAGATCGCCGAGCAAATGGCCACCGAGGGCGCGGGGTTGACCGAGCTGGTCGCCGACCGCTCCTGGGTCGGCAAGGCCGGCTGGGCGACCGCCCAGGAACTCGTGGACGGTTTCCTGGAGTTCTGGCGCCGCAACGACGCGATCCTGCGCGTCGTCGACCTCGGCGCGGCCGAGGGCGACAAGCGCTTCTACAAGATCCGCATGAAGATCCTGAACTCGGTGAACAACTCCCTCGCGGACGCGGTCAAGGAGCTCCAGGACAAGGGCAAGGTCGACAAGGACGTCAGCCCGGCGGCGGTGGCCGGTTCGCTGGTCGCGATGCTCGCGGCGGTCGCCTCGCACCAGAAGGGCTTCCAGACCTGGGGCGTCAAGCAGGCCGAACTGAAGCCGAACCTCGCCCTGTTGGTCTATCTCGGCGTGACCGGCAAGAAGCCGACGAGGTAACCTTCCGCGCCTTTTCCTGTCGTACGGCGGCGGTTCACGTGCTCGGCGCGTGGGCCGCCGCCGTTGCCTTGGCGCAGGGGCGCCCGGTTCATCTGCGTTCGAGGCGGAAGAGCCTGATCTCCCGGTCGATCCGCGCCTGGTACGCGGCGTACGGCGGCCAGAAGCGCAGGGCGGCCTGCCAGGCCTCGGCGCGTTCCTCCCCGGCGAGCAGCCGCGCGGTGACGGGGACGTCCTTGCCGCGCCAGTTGATCTCCACGTCCGGGTGGGCGAGCAGGTTCGCGGTCCAGTTGGGGTGGCCGGGGCGCCCGAAGTTCGACCCGATGAGCAGCCAGCCGTCCCGTTCCTCCTCCGGCATGCAGGCGAGCGGGGTGCGCCGGAGCAGCCCGCTCCTCGCGCCGCGGGCGGTGAGGATGACGCCGGGCAGCATCCGCGCGCTGAGCAGCACCTTGCCGCGGGTCAGGCGGTGCACGGCGCGGTCCATGACGGGGATGACGTGCGGGGCGATCCGGGCGAAGGTGCGGGTCGAGGACACCTTCTGGACGATCCGGGTCGCGGTGGCGGAGGAAGCCATCAGACGGCCACCTCCGCGCCCGCCTCGAACAGGGCGGCGGCCTGGGCGGCGCGGGCCCGCAGCAGGTGGACGGGCCCGAAGAGCAGCTCGTCGCCGGTGGCGCGCTTCACGTAGAGGTGCGCCTCGTGCTCCCAGGTGAAGCCGATGCCGCCGTGCAGCTGGACGGCCTCGGCGGCGGAGGTGCGCAGCGCTTCGAGGGCCTGCGCGAGGGCGAGGCCGCCGGCCCGTTCGGTGCCGGTGCCGGCCGCCCAGGCGGCGTAGTAGGCGGCCGAGCGGGCCGCCTGGACCTGGACGTAGACGTCGGCGAGGCGGTGCTTGACGGCCTGGAAGGAGCCGACGGGTCGGCCGAACTGCTCGCGCTCCTTGACGTAGGCGACGGTCCGTTCCAGGGCGCGGTCGGCGGCGCCGACGGCCTCGGCGGCGAGGAGGGTGGCGGCCGTGTCGCCGGTGGCGGTGAGCGCGGCGGTCACGTCGGCGTCCTCCGCGCCCAGCAACTCGGCCTCCACGTCGCGCAGTTCGACGCGGGCCTGGGGGCGGGACTCGTCGAGGGCGGTCTGCCGGGTGCGGACGAGTCCGTCGGCGCCCGCGCGGACGAGGAAGAGGAGGGTGCGGGAGCGGGCGAAGCCGCCGGTGTGCGCGGCGACGAGCAGCAGGTCGGCGCTGTGCCCGTCGAGGACCTGCTCGGCCTGCCCGTACAGGCGCCAGCCGGTGTCGGCGCGGGTGACCTGGACGCCGCCGGCCCGGCCGCCGCCGGACCAGTCGCCCGCGTTGTCGGCGACGAGGCCGAGGGCGGTGGCGAGGCCCGTGCCGGGGACGGCGAGCGCGGCGGTGAGGGCGCCGTCGGCGATGCGGGGCAGGATGTCGGCGCGCTGGTCCTCGGTGCCGAGTGCGGTGACGAGGGGGGCGACGAGGCCGCTGGTCGCGAGCAGCGGGGTCGGTGCGAGGGCGCGGCCCAGCTCCTCCTCCGCGAGGGCGAGCTCGGTGACGCTCGCGCCGACCCCGCGGCGGGACTCGGGCAGGGCGAGGCCGGGCAGGCCCAGTTCCTTGCCGAGCGCGCTCCACAGGGCGAGGTCGTGCCCGGACGGGGTGCGGCCGGCGGTCTTGACGTCGTCCGGGGTGCAGCGTTCGGTGATGAGTTCGCGCAGCGTGCGGCGGATCTGCTGCTGTTCCTCGGTGAACCTGGCGTCCATGCGGGGCTCCCTTTCTGACGGGCCGTCATATTAGGGCGGCGGAGCGCTCATGCCCAGACCCGGGGAGGGGGCGGATCACAGAATCTGATGTACCGTCAGATTCATGCTGACTGGGACGATCGACAGGAACGGTGGCAGCGGCGCGGCCGGGCGCAAGGTGGCCGTCGCCGGAGTCGCCCTGTCCGACTGCGGACGCGTGGACGACGCCACCCCGTACGCCCTGCACGCGCAGGCCGCCCGCCGGGCGCTGGCCGACGCGGGGCTCACCCCCGACGTCGTCGACGGCTTCGCGAGCGCCGGACTCGGCACGCTCGCACCCGTCGAGGTCGCCGAGTACCTCGGACTCAGACCCCGCTGGGTCGACTCCACCTCCGTGGGCGGCTCCACCTGGGAGGTCATGGCCGCGCACGCCGCCGACGCGATAGCCGCCGGGCACGCCCGCGCGGTCCTCCTCGTCTACGGCTCCACGGCCCGGGCCGACATCAAGGCGAAGCGCCGCACCTCGAACCTCTCCTTCGGCGCCCGCGGCCCCCTCCAGTTCGAGGTCCCGTACGGACACTCGCTCATCGCCAAGTACGCGATGGCCGCCCGCCGCCACATGCACGAGTACGGCACGACGCTCGACCAGCTCGCCCAGGTGGCCGTCCAGGCCCGGCAGAACGCGTCCCGCAACCCCGACGCCATGTTCCGCGACCCGATCACGGTCGACGACGTCCTCTCCGGCCCGATGATCGCGGACCCCTTCACCAAGCTGCACTGCTGCATCCGCTCCGACGGCGGCGCGGCGATCCTCCTGGTCGCCGACGACCTCCTCCCCGACTGCGCGAAGCGGCCCGCCTGGATCCTCGGCACCGGCGAACACGTCTCGCACACCACGATGTCCGAGTGGGACGACTTCACGGTCTCCCCCGCCGCCGTCAGCGGCCGCCTCGCCTTCGAACGCGCCGGCGTCACCCCCGACGACATCGACATCGCCGAGATCTACGACGCCTTCACGTACATGACCCTGGTGACCCTGGAGGACCTCGGCTTCTGCGCCAAGGGCGAGGGCGGCGCCTTCGTCGAGAAGGGCCGCCTCCGCCACGACGGCGAACTCCCCACGAACACCGACGGAGGCGGCCTCTCCGCCCAGCACCCCGGCATGCGGGGCCTGTTCCTGATGGTGGAGGCGGTCCGCCAGCTACGAGGCGAGGCGGGCCCCCACCAGATCCACCGCCCGGACGGCTCCCTCCCGGAACTGGCGGTGGCGTCGGGCACGGGGGGCTGGTTCTGCTCCTCGGGGACGGTGATTCTGGGGCGGGGCTGAGGGGCTGGTACCGCTCGGCGCGGATGGTGATGCTGGGTGCTGGGCTGAGGCCGGGCTGATTCTCACCCGCGTCGATCACCCACCGTGATCGCCCGTACCTGCCTAGACTGATGCCGGGAGGTGTGTGGTGACCGTGACTGAAGACCGGCCGCAGATGCTGGCCGAGGAGTTCGAGCGCATCGCTGCCGCCGCCGAGCGCGAAGGCGTCCGGATGGAGTTCATCCACGGCAGGCTGGGAGTCAAAGCGGTGCCGGACGGCGACCACGACGAGATCATCCGCTGGCTGATGAAGATCTGCCTGCAGCAGCGCCCGGACCTGTGGCTCTACCCCGAGCGCGGCCTGCACGTCGAGCGGTACCGCAAGGGCAACGCCAAACCCGACGGCGCCCTCGCCCCCGAAGGCAGCTTCGCCGGGCAGGGTGTGTGGGCGGACCCCGACCAGGTCGTCATGCTCGTCGAGGTCACGTCGTACGACAGCGACACCGACAAGCGAGACCGTGAGGAGAAGCCGCGCGCCTACGCCCAGACGGGCATCCCGGTCTACCTGCTCATCGACCGGGACTCCGGCGAGACCCTCGTCCACACCGAGCCCGACGGCGACTCCTACGCCCAGCTCACCCGCCGCCCCTTCGGCCGCACGATCACGCTGCCCGACCCGGTCGGCATCACCTTCGACACCAGCGCCCTCAAGGACTGGGTCCGTTGAACCAGCCGCGCACGGTGTGCTGACGGCGCACGCCGGGTGAGCGCGAGCGGTGGCCTACGGCGCCGGCACCAGGACCTTGACGGAGTCGGCGTGCAGCTCGGGCGCCGTGGTCTCGCCGCCCGCCTGGGTCTCGTAGGTCAGGGAACCCTTGACCTCCACCTTCGCCTTGAAGGTGTCGCCCTCCACGACCTTCGCGAAGTCGGGCGCGCGCCCTTCGATCACGGTGTTGGTCGGGTACTCGTAGGTGTCGGTGTGCCGCACGCCGTCGACGTCGGCGAGGATCATCTCGGCTCCGGTCGCGGCGTCGGACTGGGTCACGACGCCGTAGACGATGTAGTGCTCCCAGGTGTGCGCGTCGGGGTCCTTGGCGATCAGCGCCCATGCGCGGGCGGTGAGGTGTCTGTACTTGACGGTGGGGGCCACCGGCGCGGGCTGAGCCAGGGCGACGCCCGGCTCCAACGCCAGCCAGGCAGCCGCAGGCACCACAATTGCCCCATGGATAACGAAGCCCCTTCCGTCGACGCCCTCCTGCGCTCCCTCCGGGTCTGGGACACCGAGTTGTCCGGGTTCGACACCGGTGCCGCGCCCGGGGAACCCGTCGCTCTCTTCGCCGAGTGGTTCGGTGCGGCCGTCGCGGCCGGGCAGGTCGAGCCGCACACGCCCTCGCTCGCGACCACCGACGCCGACGGGCACGCCGACGTGCGGGTCGTCATGCTGCACGGGGTCGATGAGCGCGGGTGGCACTTCGCCTCGCACGCGGGGAGTGCGAAGGGGCGGCAGCTGGCCGGGACGCCGTATGCCGCGCTCGGGTTCTACTGGCCGGTGCAGGGGCGGCAGGTGCGGGTGCGCGGGAGCGTGCGGACCGGGTCCGCCGAGGCCGCGCAGGCCGATCTGCACGCCCGGTCCACCGGCGCCCTCGCCTCCGCCCTCGTCGGGCACCAGAGTGAAGTGCTGGCCGATCAGGGGGAGTTGGAGGTCGCCTCCGACGCCGCCTGGGAGCGGGCTCGGCGGGAGCCCGGTGCCGTCGCCGAGTCGTGGACCGTCTACGAACTCCTGCCGGACGAGGTGGAGTTCTTCCAGGGGGACGCCCGGCGGCGGCACGTACGGCTGCGATACCGGCGGGAAGGCGGCCGCTGGGTCAAGGAGCTGCTGTGGCCGTGACCTCCCCCGTCCTGAACTCCCAGACCGCGAAGTCCCGTACGGGGCGGTAGCCGAGGCGTTGGTAGAGCGCGTTGCTGGTGGGGTTGGCCAGGTCGGTGAAGAGGAGGATCTCGGGGGTGCCCGCGTCCCGTGCCGCCCGGCTGATCTCCGCCGTCACCGCCCCCGCGTACCCGCGTCCGCGCAGCTCGCGCGGCGTGTAGACCGGGGCGACGCGCACGCTGCCGGCGGCGGGGCGGGTGACGCCGGCCATCGACAGCGGGGTGCCGTCCTCGGCCTCCCACAGGAGCACACCCTGGTAGGAGAGCCGGTTGTCGACCCATTCCGCGGCCTGTTCCCGGGTCGTCCGGGCGCCGAGATGCGCGTCGTCGGCGAACTCCAGGAACCAGCGCACGACCAGTTCCCGGTCCTCCTTCCCGGCCGGCCGGGCCCGGCCCGGGGGCGGCGGGTCGGGCGGGGTCAGGTCCGCGAGCCGGAACAGCCGCTGCGCCATGATGCGTTCGGCCCGCCCCTCGGGGTGCCGCGCGCGCCACGCCTCGGCGACTACGGCGGCCGTCTCCTCCGTCCCGTTCACCCCCGTCATCGGCTGGTCCGGGAGCGCGTCCCCGAGCAGGGTGACGAGGGCGTGCGCCGCCTCGGGACCGGGCAGCACGGCGTACGGCAGCTGCGGCGGCGTCCAGAAGAAGTAGCCGGCGCAGTCCCCTTCGGCGTCCGGCCAGACACCGAAGGACGCTCCGGGACTCGGCGCGTCCTGCGCCAGTTGCGCCGCGATCACGCTGAGGGCGACGGTGTGCAGGGCGGGGTCGGCGCGCAGGAAGTCCCCCCCGCGCTCCGCGAATTCCGCAGGGTCCCGGGTCAGCCACCAGCCGGACCAGGGGTGGGGGAAGGACGACTCGGACGATGCTGAGGCCATGCGTCATCATGGCGGGCATCCGCGAACCCCGGCCACGGGTTTACGCTCCGGCGCCGGTCCCGCACCCCCTCACGCCCCGGGCACCCTCACGTCCCGAGCGGAACACCCTCACACCCCCGGGCACCCTCACGACCCGAGCCGAGCGCCCTCACGCCCCGGGCCGGAACACCGGCACCGTGAACCCCGCCCCCGTGTCCCGGAACGCGGCCTCCAGCTCCATCCCCGCCCGCAGGTCCGCCTCCGCGCACTCGACGACCTCGGTCATCATCCGGGGCCCCTCCGCGAGGTCGACGACGGCGGCGACGTACGGCGTGCGCGAGGCGAACGGCGGCAGGTCGTTGCGGTGCACGACGGACCACGTGTAGAGCGTGGCGCGGCCGCTCGCCTCCCGCCAGCTCCCGTCCTCGCTCCAGCAGTACGGGCAGAACTCGCGCGGGTAGTGGTGGGCCCGGTCGCAGGCGGCGCAGTGCCGTACGAGGAGGCGCCCCTCGGCGGCCGCGTCCCAGAAGGGCCGCGTGAAGGCGTCGGGTTCGGGCAGGTCGAAGCGGGGTGCGGCAGGAGCCGTCATGAGAAGAGTCCGATCGCGTGGTCGAGGGACCAGGTCTGCCAGGACATGGCGAACAGCGCGACGAGCGAGATCAGGCCCATCATCGCGTTCTGCCCCTGCTCGGCCCAGTCGTGGATCATGAGGACGAGGTACAGGAGGTTGAGCAGCAGACCGCCCACCAGCGCGACCGGCGTCAGGAATCCGACGACCAGGCCGAGCCCGAGGGCGAGTTCGGCGTACACGACGATGTACGCCATCACCTTGGGCCGGGGCTTGACGACGACGTCGAAGCCGCTGCGCACGGCGTTCCACTTGTGCTTGCCGGCGACGTCGGCGGCCCAGGCGATCCCGGTCCCCCGCTCGAACCAGCCCTTCTTGTCCTTGTGCCGCCAGCTCTCCAGCCACCACAGGCCGAGGCCGATGCGCAGCACCGCGAGCCATTCGGCCCCGCTGAGCCCTATCGCGTCCATGTCGCTCCCCGCGTCGACCGCTCCGCCACTCCACATTTCCTGACGGACCGTCAGTTCAGCGCATGGCGAGGCTGGCCCGCAAGAGTCCGTACGCGCCGAAGCCCGCGTTCCGCCCCCTTCCCCGCACCTTCCCCGCGCCTCACCACCCGTTCCCGCGCCCCCTCCCCCACTCCTCCACGCCCTTCACCCACGGACCGTGATCGATTCGCAACCGATTCCCCTCTTGACCGAGACCCATCAAGTGAAGGCGCGATTACGCTCCGATCGCATGACCGCCCCCACTCCCCCTCCGGCCCGCAGCCACGAGCGGCCGCCCGTGTACGTCATCGGCGGCGGCCCCGGCGGACTCGCCGCGGCCGCGAGCCTGACGGCGCTCGGCGTCCGGGCCGTGGTGCTGGAGAAGTCCGACCGGGTCGGCGCCTCCTGGCGCACCCACTACGACCGCCTCCGCCTGCACACCACGCGCCGCCTGTCCGGCCTGCCCGGACTGCCGATCCCGCGCCGCTTCGGCCGCTGGGTCGCCCGCGACGACGTGCTGCGCTACCTGGAGAAGTACGCCGAGCACCACGACCTGGAGGTCGTCACCGGCGTCGAGGTCACCCGCGTCGACCGCGGCGAGGACGGCTCCGGCTGGGTGCTGCGCGCCACCGGCGGCCGCGAACTGCGCTCCGCAGCCGTGATCGTGGCCACCGGCCACAACCACACCCCGCGCCTGCCCGACTGGCCCGGCACCGCCACGTACGGCGGCAAGCTCCTGCACGCCGCCGAGTACCGCGCCCCGGGCCCGTACGCCGGCCAGGACGTGCTCGTCGTCGGTGTCGGGAACACCGGCGCCGAGATCGCCGTCGACCTCGTGGAGGGCGGCGCCGCCCGCGTCCGGCTCGCCGTGCGCACCGCCCCGCACCTCGTGCGCCGCTCGACGCTCGGCTGGCCCGCCCAGCGCACCGGCATCCTGTGCCGCCGCCTCCCGGTCGGCCTCGTCGACCGGCTCGCCGCCCCACTGGCGAAACTCAGCGTCCCGGACCTGAGCGACAAGGGCCTGCCGCGCCCGGACACCGGCCTGTACTCCCGGGTGCGCGAGGGCGCGATCCCGGTACAGGACGTGGGCCTGATCGACGCCGTGCGCGCGGGGAAGGTCGAGCCGGTCGCCGCCGTCGCGTCCTTCGACGGCGACGCGGTGGTCCTCGCGGACGGGTCCCACCTCACCCCCGACGCGGTGATCGCGGCGACGGGCTACCGGCAGGGGCTCGAACCGCTGCTCGGCCACCTCGGCGTCCTCGACCCGGCGACGGGCCGCCCCCGCACGCAGGGCCCCCGCACCCTCCCGGACGCCCCGGGCCTGTACTTCCAGGGCTACACGAACCCCATCAGCGGGATGCTGCGCGAGATCGCGCGGGACGCCGAGCGCATCGCCCGCCGGGTGGCCGCCGATCCCGCGTACGGCGGCCGCCGGCGCTGACCGGGCGGGCCGTCACGCGCGGGCGGGCTCCCGGGCGAGGAAGAACTCGCGGACGTCCCGCGCGAACGGCTCCGGCACCTCCATCGCCGCGAAGTGCCCGCCGTGCTCGAACTCCGACCAGTGCACGACGTCGTACAGCCGCTCGGCCAGCGGCCGCACCGACTGCGTGATGTCGTGCGCGAACACGGCGACGCCGACCGGCACGGGGCACGGCAGCTTGGTGCCGCGCGCCGCGTCGTGGTGCAGCCGCGCCGAGGAGGCCGCCGTCGCGGTCAGCCAGTACAGCGACACGTCGGTGAGGATCCGCTCGTCGTCGACCGGCGTCGCGGGGTCGGTCCAGGCGGCGAACCGCTCCGCGATCCAGACCAGTTGGCCGACGGGCGAGTCGGTCAGCGCGTAGCCGATCGTCTGCGGGGTGAGGGCCTGGAGCGCCTGGTAGGGCGGGCGGTTCGCCATCAGCTGCCGGACCTTGTCGAGGCGGGCCTCGTCACGCGCGGACAGGACGAGACCTGCCTCCGGGTCGGGCCGGGTCGGCAGGTAGTTGACGTGCACGCCGACGACCCGGTCGGGGGCGACCCCGCCGACCGCCAGGGATATCCCGGCGCCGAAGTCGCCGCCCTGGGCGCCGTAGCGGTCGTACCCGAGCCGGTCCATCAGCTCGGCCCAGGCCCGCGCGATCCGCTCGGCGTCCCAGCCGCGCTCGTGGGTCGGCCCGGAGAAGCCGTAGCCCGGGATCGACGGGACGACGAGGTGGAAGTCCCGGGACAGCGGCCCGACGACGTCGAGGAACTCCAGGAACGAGCCGGGCCAGCCGTGCGTGAGGATCAGCGCGAGCGCGTCCGGGTTCGCGGACCGTACGTGGACGAAGTGGATGTCCTGGCCGTCGATCTCGGTGACGAAGTGCGGCAGTTCGTTGAGCCGCGCCTCGTGTGCGCGCCAGTCGTAGCGGGTGCGCCAGTGCTCGGCGAGCTCCTTCAGCCGGGCGAGCGGGAAGCCGTAGTCCCATCCGGCGTCCGCGAGCTCGTCGGGCCAGCGGGTGCGGGAGAGGCGGTCGGCCAGGTCGTCGAGGGCGGCCTGCGGGACATCGACGCGGAACGGCTTGATCACGGTCTTCACTCGCCATCACTCCCGTAAAGGTTCATTAGTGGCTCTAACGTTCGTGCCACTAATGAAGTTAGACTGTTAGTGTCACTAACGCAAGAGCCGAGGAGCGAGAGCCGGGACCCGAGAGGGCGGCGGAAGCGGAGGCCCCATGAGCCCGACCCCCGAGCACACCCCTGGCCGGCTGCGCGCCATCCCCAGCCGCCTCCTCGCCGGAGCCTCGGCCGTCGCGGACCGGCTGGTCGGCGAGCGCCTGGCCGCCGAGGGCGCGCACAAGTGGCACTTCGCCGTACTCGTCGCGCTCTCCGAGGGCGGCCCCGCGAGCCAGTCCGAGCTCAGCCGCCGCACCGGCATCTACCGCAGCGACATGGTCGCCGTCCTCAACGAGCTGTCGGACACCGACTGCGTGAGCCGCGAGCCCGACCCCGCCGACCGCCGGCGCAACGTCATCACGCTCGCCGAGGCGGGGCGGCTCCGCCTGGAGCGGCTCGACGCGCTCATCACCGACGCCCAGAGCGAGCTGCTCGCGCCGCTCGACTCGGACCAGCGGGACGACCTCGTCCGCCTGCTCACGGCCGTCCTGGAGCACCATCGCCCGGCGCATCCCTGAGCAGGCGCCGCACATCCGCCTCAGCCTTTGCCTGCAGCACTGTTCCTGACACAGTGTCAGTTGAGTAATCTGACTAAGCGTCAGCTATTGGTTTTTGCAGCGGCCATGTGCCACCGGCCAACCTCACAGGAGCGGGCGGACGATGCTTGGATCGACATACGGCACCCTGACCACCGACTCCCGCCGGGCCCGCGTGATCGCCTGCGGGGAACAGCCCGGCCCCGCCGTCCACGGCAGGGCCGGCACCGACGACGCCGACGTCAGCGGACGCCCGCTGAGCGCCGACGTACCCGACCTGGACCGCTTCTTCCGGCCCGAGTCCATCGCGGTCGTCGGCGCCTCGGACGCCGAGGGACGGCCCAACACCGGGATCACCCGGCAGCTCATGGCCTGGGCCGAGCGGGTCGGCGCCCGCCTCCACCCCGTGCACCCGACCCGCGAGACGGTCTTCGGCCTCGCCTGCTCGCCGAGCGTCGCCGAGCTGCCCGAGCAGGTCGACCTCGCGGTCCTCCTCGTCGGGGACCCGCTGCCCGTCATCGAGCAACTCGCGGACACGAAGGTGAAGTTCGCCGTCGCCTTCGCCTCCGGGTTCGCGGAGACGGGCGAGGAGGGCGCCGCCGCGCAGGAGCGGCTCGCCGAGGCCGTGGCCCGCTCCGGGCTCCGGCTGCTCGGCCCGAACACCAACCTCAACGCCTTCGAGAAGTTCCGCGACGACCTCGACGGACCGGCCATCGCGCTGATCACCCAGTCGGGACACCAGGGCCGCCCCGTCTTCACCCTCCAGGAGCTCGGCATCCGGCTCTCGCACTGGGCGCCGACGGGCAACGAGGCCGACCTGGAGACCTCCGACTTCATCTCGTACTTCTCCCAGCGCCCCGAGGTCGGCGCCATCGCCTGCTACGTGGAGGGGCTCAAGGACGGGCGGTCCTTCCTGCTCGCCGCCGACCGGGCCGCGCGGGCCAAGGTGCCGGTGGTCGCCGTGAAGGTGGGCCGCACCGAGACCGGCGCCCGCACCGCCGCCTCCCACACCGGCAAGCTGACCGGCGCCGACACCGTCGTGGACGCGGCCATGCGGCAGTTCGGCGTGATCCGCGTCGACGGCCTCGACGAACTCCAGGACACCGCCGCCCTGCTGGCGCGGGCCAGGCCCCCGCAGGCCGACGGGGTCGTCGTGTACTCGATCTCCGGCGGCACCGGCGCCCACTTCTCCGACCTCGCGACGGCGGGCGGGCTGAACCTGCCCGTGCTGTCCGAGGCCAAGCAGGCCGAACTGCACCAGTGGATACCGGAGTACCTGAACGTCTCCAACCCCGTCGACAACGGCGGGCACCCCGTCGGCGACTGGCGCGGCCGGAAGATCATCGACGCGATCCTCGCCGACCCGTCCGTCGGCGTGCTGATCTGCCCGATCACCGGCCCGTTCCCGCCGATGAGCGACAAGCTGGCCCAGGACCTCGTGGACGCGGCCGAGCAGACCGACAAGCTCGTGTGCGTCATCTGGGGATCGCCGGTCGGCACCGAGGACGCGTACCGCGAGACACTGCTCGGCTCGTCGCGGGTCGCGACCTTCCGCACGTTCGCCAACTGCGTCACCGCCGTCCGCGCCCACCTGGAGCACCACCGCTTCACCGCCGCCTACCGCTCGCCGTTCGAGGACGCGCCGCGCACCCCGTCCCCGTCCTTCCGCAAGGCCCAGGCGCTGATGCGGCCCGGCAAGCAGCTCAGCGAGCACGCGGCCAAGCAGCTCCTGCGCGCCTACGGGATCCGGGTGCCGCGCGAGCAGCTGGTGACCAGCGCGGCGGCGGCCGTGCGGGCGGCCTCGCTCGTCGGCTACCCGGTCGTCATGAAGGCGTCGGCGCCGCAGCTCGCCCACAAGTCCGAACTCGGCCTGGTGAAGGTCGGGTTGACGTCGGCGAGCCAGGTGCGGGACGCGTACCGCGAGCTGACCGACATCGCCCGCTACGAGGGGATCGAGCTGGACGGGGTCCTCGTGTGCCAGATGGTGGAGCGCGGCGTCGAGATGGTCGTCGGCGTCACGCACGACGAACTCTTCGGGCCGACCGTGACGGTGGGGCTCGGCGGGGTCCTCGTCGAGGTGCTCCAGGACACGGCGGTACGGGTGCCGCCGTTCGGGGAGGACCAGGCGCGGGCCCTGCTCGGGGAGTTGCGGGGGCGGGCGCTGCTCGACGGGGTGCGGGGGGCTCCGCCGGCCGATGTCGACGCGCTGGTCGAGGTGATCCTGCGGGTCCAGCGGATGGCACTGGAACTCCACGACGACCTGGCCGAGCTGGACATCAACCCACTGATGGTGCTGCCGCGCGGCCAGGGGGCGGTGGCACTGGACGCGCTTGCCGTGTGCCGGTGAGGGGTGGGGCGGCCGGGGGGGTGCGTCCCTTGGGGTGAATCGCCCCCGCCGCCCCTTCCCGTCCCGTCCCTGGGGGCTGCGCCCCCAGACCCCCCTTTCGGCCTTCGGCCTCGTCCTCAAACGCCGGACGGGCTGGAGAGAAGAGACCGACGAACGGAGAGTCGCACCATGACCGAGGCCGTGGCCGAGACCGTCCTGCACCGCTTCGAGGACGGGGTCTGCTGGATCACGCTCAACCGGCCCGAGGCGATGAACGCCGTCACCTGGGACCAGCGCGAGCGCGTCATCGCGCTGCTCGCCGACGCCTCCGCCGACCCGGACGTGCGCGCCGTCGTCCTCACCGCCACCGGCAAGGGCTTCTGCGCGGGCGCCGACCTGCGCGGCGGCCCGGCCGAGACCCGGGAGCGGGTCACCGGGGACATCGCGCGGACCATCCAGCGGGGCGCGCAGCGGCTCATCGCGGCGGTCCTGGACTGCGAGAAGCCGGTGATCGCGGCGGTGAACGGCACGGCCGCCGGCATCGGCGCGCATCTCGCGCTCGCCTGCGACCTGGTACTGGCCGCCGAATCGGCGCGGTTCATCGAGGTGTTCGTGCGGCGCGGACTGGTGCCGGACGGGGGCGGCGCCTATCTGCTGCCCCGGCTGATCGGCCCGCAGCGCGCCAAGGAGCTGATGTTCTTCGGCGACGCGCTGCCGGCCGCGGAGGCGGAGCGGCTCGGCCTGGTCAACCGGATCGTGCCCGACGAGGAGCTGGCGAAGACGGCCCGCGCCTGGGCGGAGCGGCTCGCGACCGGCCCGACCCGCGCGCTGGCCCTCACCAAGCAGTTGGTGAACGCGTCCCTGGACACCGACCGGGCGGCGGCCTTCGCGGCGGAGGCGGTCGCACAGGAGCTCAACATGGGGACGCGGGACGCGCAGGAGGGCGTCGCCAGCTTCGTGGAGCGCCGCTCGGCGACGTACGAGGGCCGGTGAAGGAGGACCCTAGCTCCGCGTGAGGATGTGCAGGTCGCCCGCATCCGGATCGCCGAACAGGACGTAGAGCTCGGGGTCCTCGCGGGTGCCGCCGATCGTCCAGTGCAGCGTGGTGTCGGTGCAGGCGGGCACGTCGATCTCGACACCGGCGTCCCCCGAGGTGTCCCCGGCCCGCCGGGACCAGGTGCCCGTTCCGGTGCAGCGGGAGAAGCGGGGGTCGTCGGGCCCGGCCGAGCCGAACAGGTCCTCGGCCGGGAGCCGGGTCAGCCGGGCCCGGCCGTCGGCGTCCAGGCGCAGCGCGGCGCCGTCGTCCGCGTCGCGCCATTCGGCGACCAGCTCGCCGCGCGTGAGCACCGGCGGCTCGTACACCGGCAGGAGTCCGACGCCCTGGGCGACGGCTCCGGCGAGGAGGGTGAGCAGGGCGAGCAGACCGCCGCCGAACAGACCCGCGGACCACATCCGCAGCCGGCGCCGCACCCATCGCCACGGGCGGGTCGCAACGTAGCCGGGGAAGGCGCAGAAGGCCGCGCAGACCAGCAGGTTCGTCGGGTACGAGGAGATGCCGAGGGCGGTGGGCAGTACGGCCCAGACGGCAGCGACCAGGAGCGCGGCGAGGGCGCGGCCGCGCCATGCCGCGCCCGGGACCCGGGCGGCGAGCACCTTGCCGAGGGCCAGCGCGGGGAGTGCCTGCACGGCGCACTGCAGCCAGCCGAGGAACGGCAGCACGATCGGCGCGAAGATCATCACGCAGGCCAGGCCGATGCTGTTGAAGCCCTGGCCGTAGTCGTTGTCGTCGAAGGCCGCGACCATCGCCAGCGCGCCCGCGACCGGGAGCTGCAGCGTGCACGCGGCCGCCATCAGCTCCACGTCGCCGGTTGCCCCCGGTTCCTTCTTCTCCCACCCCATGGCCGGGAACCTACGCGAGCCGTTCCGCGGGCCCGTCACACCCCTTCCCATCTGACGCACCGTCAGCTTCAATGAAAAGCATGATGGGACACGCAGGGATGGCGGCCACCGTCGTCCGGTACCTCAGGTCGGTCGGCGCCCCCACCGCGGCCCCGGTCGAGCCGCTGCCCCGCCCCGACCTGCGGGCGGTCCGCGACGACGAGCGGGCGCCCGTGGATCCCGCGGAGTTCCGGCGCGTGCTCGGGTCCTTCGCGTCCGGGGTCACGATCGTCACCGCGCCCGGCGAACAGCCCGCCGGCTTCGCCTGCCAGTCCTTCGCCTCGCTGTCCCTGGACCCGCCGCTCGTGGCGTTCATGGTCGCCCGTACGTCGACGACGTGGCCGCGGATCGCCCGCGCGGGCGTCTTCTGCGTCAACGTGCTGGGGGCGGACCAGGGCGAGCTGTGCCGGGGCTTCGCGGTCAGCGGGGCCGACAAGTTCGCCGGGGTCGCGTACGACGCGGCGCCGGTCTCCGGTTCCCCGCGCCTGGACGGCGCCGCCGCCTGGATCGACTGCGTCATCCACGCCGTGCACACCGGGGGCGACCACCTGATCGTGGTCGGCCGCGTCACGTCCCTGGGCACGGGAGCCGAGGACTCCGCCCCGCTCCTCTTCCACCAGGGCCGCTTCGCGACGCTCGCCGACTGAGGGCGCGGCCCGGGGCCGGTCAGTAGCCGACGGTGAAGCGCTGCCCGCGGTGGCGCGGCGTCTCGATCTCGTCGAGGACGGCGACGGCGTAGTCCTCGACCGACACGGCGCTCTCGCCGGCCGCGTCGGTGACGAGGTCGTCCAGGGCGGTGCGGTAGCCGCCGGTGCGCTCACCGGGGGCGATGTGGGCGGCGGGGCTGATGTTGGTCCAGTCGACGTCCGTGACGGTCCGGTAGTGGTCCAGGGCGTCACCGTGCGCGTGCATGATCTGCAGCAGGAAGTCGGGCAGGCCCGGGGCGTCCCAGACCTGCTTGCCGTCGGGGGTGCGCAGCGAGCCGGCGCCGCCGACCGCGATCAGGCGCGGGGCCTGCTCGCCGAGGGCCCGCAGCCCCTCCGTGAGGGCGACGGCGGAGGGCTTGATCGTGGCGACGTGGCCCGGGCCGTCGCCGCCGCCCACCGCGCTGACCACGACGTCCTGCCCCTTCGCGACGGCCGTGACCGACCGGGCGTCCAGGGCGTCGCCGGTGACGACGGTCAGGTCCGGGTGGCGCTCGGCGACCTTGGCGGGGTCACGGACGACCGCGGTGACCGTGTGGCCGCGCTCCAGCGCCTCGCGGACGAGGGCGGAACCGATGGTGCCGTTGGCGCCGAAGACAGCGATGTTCGTCATGGCAATACTCCGAACCTGCGTGGTAGAAGTCAGTCATCGATTTCAGGAGGGGCGCTTACGGTCCTTGCGGCCACCGGCCCCCTTCTCCCACATCAAACATAAGGAAGCCCTGGGTCTCCGCCCAGGTACGGCAAGGTCAGGCCATGGTGAAAAACGGACACGAGACGATCCAGGAGGTCGCCTACACTCCCCCGCCCGCCGCCGCGGCCGGGATCGAGGTGATGGCGATCGAGGAACTGCGGGAGCGGATGCTGCGCGGCGGTGCGGAGGCCGTGCGGGACGCCGAGGGGGCCGGGCACCCGCAGCGCCCCGAGTTCCACCTGCTCCTCACCGTGCGCCGGGGGCGGCTGACGCACATGGTCGACTTCACGGACCACTCCCTGACCGACGGCACCTGGCTGTGGGTGCGGCCCGGACAGGTGCAGCGGTTCGGCGACCTGGGCACGGCGTCCGGCACGCTGGTGCTGTTCCGGCCCGACGTCCTCGACCCCGCCACCGCGGCGGACGTCCACCTCGACGACCCGTTCGGCCGCACCCTGTGGGAGGCCTCCGGCGAGGACGCCGGCGCCCTGCACCAGGCCCTCGGCCACCTCGCGGACGAGTACCGCGCCACCGGCCTGCCCGAGCACACCCGCGCGGCGATCCTCCGGCGGCTGCTCGCCGTACTCCTGCTGCGCCTGACCCATGTGGCCGCACCGTCAGGCACCACGAGCCCCGAGCACGCGGACACCTTCCAGCGGTTCCGCGCCGCGGTGGAGCGGGACTACACGCGGGCCCGGGACGTCGGGCACTACGCCCGCGCCCTCGGCTACGCGCCCCGCACCCTGACCCGGGCCGCGCTCGACGCCTCCGGCGTCGGGGCCAAGGAGTTCATCGACCGCCGCGTCGTCCTGGAGGCCAAACGCCTCCTCGCCCACGGCGACGACCCCGTCTCCCAGATCGCCACCCGCCTCGGCTTCCTGGACACCAGCAACTTCGTCAAGTACTTCACCCAACGCACCACCACAACCCCCGCAACCTTCCGCACCACCTTCCGCCCGTCCCCGTAGGGGCGCGCCACGGGCTGCCCCCTGGGGCGCACGGAGTGCGCCTTCAGGGGCGCGGGGCTGTACCCGATCAGCGACTCCGTCGCGGGGCGCGAGCCGGCGGCCCCTGGGGCGCACGGAGTGCGCCTTCAGGGGCGCGGGGAACTGCGCGATCAGCCACGACGGCGCGGCACCCGGCAACGATCGGCAACCGCGCCGGAGCCGAGGCACTCCCACCCCGCGATCAAGCGGCCCGCGCCTCCGCCCCCGCCCCCCGACGGATCACCAGAGCCATCAGCGCCGCGACCGCGCACAGCGCACCCGACGCGTACCAGACCACGTCGTACGAGCCGAAGACGTCCCGGGCGACGCCGCCCAGGAACGCCACGACGGCCGCTCCCACCTGGTGGGACGCGAGGACCCAGCCGAAGACGATCGCCGAGTCCTCCCCGTAGTGCTCACGGCAGAGCGCGATCGTCGGCGGCACGGTGGCGACCCAGTCGAGTCCGTAGAAGACGATGAAGAACAGCATCGGCGGATGCACGCTGGGCGCCAGCAGGATCGGCAGGAAGAGCAGCGAGACGCCGCGCAGCGCGTAGTACACGGCGAGCAGCCGCCGCGCCGAGAACCGGTCGGTGAACCAGCCGGAGGCGATCGTGCCGACGACGTCGAAGACTCCGATGACGGCGAGCAGCGAGGCCGCGGCGGTGACCGGCATGTGGTGGTCGTGCGCGGCGGGCACGAAGTGCGTCTTGACGAGCCCGTTCGTGGAGGCGCCGCAGATCGCGAAGGTCCCGGCGAGGAGCCAGAAGGGCCCGGTGCGCGCGGCCCGCGCGAGCACTCCGACCGCCCGCCGCGCGGCCCCCCGCACGGGCTCCGGCTTCGGCACGAACGCCTCGGCGCCGTACGGCTTCACGCCCACGTCGGCGGGATGGTCCCGCAGGAGCAGCCACACGAAGGGGACGACGGCGAGCGCGGCGAGCGCGACGGTGACGGCGGCCGGGCGCCAGTCGTGCCGGGTGACGATCCAGGAGAGGAGGGGCAGGAAGACGAGCTGCCCGGAGGCTCCGGCGGCGGTGAGGATGCCCGTGACGAGGCCCCGCCGGGCGACGAACCAGCGGTTGGTGACGGTCGCCGCGAAGGCGAGCGCCATCGAGCCGCTGCCGAGGCCGACCAGGACGCCCCAGCACAGGACGAGTTGCCAGGCGGCGGTCATCCACACGGTGAGCAGGGATCCGGCCGCGATGACGGTGAGCGCCACCGCGACGACCCTGCGGATGCCGAAGCGGTCCATGAGCGCGGCGGCGAACGGCGCCGTGATCCCGTAGAGGGCGAGGTTCACGGACACGGCGAAGCCGATCGTGCCGCGGGACCAGCCGAACTCCGCGTGGAGCGGCTCGATGAGCAGTCCGGGCAGGGAGGCGAAGGCGGCGGCGCCGATGATCGTCACGAAGGTGACCGCGGCCACGGCCCAGGCCCAGAAGGGCGCGCTGCCGCCACCGGAGGCGGCCCTGCCGGGGGCCGCGGAGTTCTGCGTTGTCGTCGTCACGGGGAAGAGCCTGCGGCAGCGCGCCCCGCCGATCGAGTGGCCCGAATGCCATCCTTCGCTAGGATCGGGCCATGACCGCTGACCGGCACCGTGTCGTCGTCCTGGCCCTCGACGGGGTCATCCCGTTCGAGCTGGGCATCCCGCAGCGCATCTTCGGCCGCGCCCGCACCGCCGCGGGCGATCCCTTGTACGAGGTCCTGACCTGCGGCGTCCGCGGGCCGGGCCCGGTGATGACGGACGCCGACTTCGCGATCCTCGTGGAGCACGGGCCGCAGGCGCTGGCCTCGGCGGACACGGTGATCGTCCCGGCCTCGTACGAGCTGGGTCCGGTCTACGAGGAGGGGCGGCTCACGCCCGAGCTGTCCGCGGCCCTCGCCCATGTGCGGCCCGGCACGCGCATGGTGTCGATCTGCACCGGCAGTTGGGTGCTCGCGGCGGCGGGGCTGCTCGACGGCCGGCCGGCGACGACGCACTGGGCGGACGCGGAGGCGTTCCAGCGGATGTTCCCTGCGGTGCGGGTGGACGCCGACGTGCTGTTCGTCGACGACGGCGACGTGCTGACCTCGGCGGGGGTCGCCGCGGGCATCGACCTGTGCCTGCATCTGGTGCGCCGCGACCACGGCGCGGCCGTCGCCAACGACGTGGCCCGCCGCACCGTCGTGCCGCCGCACCGCGACGGCGGCCAGGCCCAGTACGTCCACCGGCCGGTGCCCGAGCCGGGCCTCGCCTCCACGACCGCCGCGCGCGCCTGGGCACTGGCCCGGCTGCACGAGCCGATCCAGTTGCGGGACATGGCGGAGCAGGAGTCGATGTCGGTGCGCACGTTCACCCGGCGCTTCCGCGAGGAGGTCGGGGTGAGTCCCGGCCAGTGGCTGACCGGGCAGCGTGTCGAGCGGGCCCGGCATCTGCTGGAGACCTCGGACCTGG
Source organism: Streptomyces sp. NPDC059524 (assembly GCF_042749255.1). Taxonomy (NCBI): domain Bacteria; kingdom Bacillati; phylum Actinomycetota; class Actinomycetes; order Kitasatosporales; family Streptomycetaceae; genus Streptomyces; species Streptomyces sp. NPDC059524. Next base: position 53,812 of record NZ_JBHYTK010000023.1, read on the forward strand.
GCATCGACCAGGTCGCCCGGGAGTCGGGCTTCGGCACGGCCCAGTCGATGCGCCAGCATCTGCAGGCCGCGCTCGGCGTGACCCCGACCGCGTACCGCCGCACCTTCCACCGCTCGGCGGAGAGGGGCGGCGGCGGTCACCTCCTGGGGCGGTAGTCCCCGATGTTCGGCATCGTGTTGTGCTGCGCGAGCGCGTTGTACTGGTACTTGTCGCCGACCGCCCGAACGCGGCTGTCCTGCTCGATGCGCAGGCCCTCCGCGGTCTCCGTGACGCTGCTGCGCCGAAGGATCTTCCAGACCAGCAGGCCCGCCACGAGGCCGAGCACCGCGAACAGGATCAGGACCGTCACCATCGCGCACCCCCGTCTCCAGGGGCGGGACCCCGGCCCGCCCACCGTCCTTTCACGATAGGCGAGCGGCCCCGGGCGCGGAAGGCGGTTCCGGCCGCCCGGGGTTCGGGATCAGAAGGTCAGCACGCCGCGTGCGACGCGGCCCGCCTCGGCGTCCTCGACCGCCTTGGCGAAGTCCTCGACGGGGTAGGTGCGGGTCACCAACTCGTCGAGCAGCAGCCGCCCTTCGGCGTACAGGTCCGCGTAGAGGCGGATGTCGCGCTGGGGGCGCGAGGAGCCGTAGCGGCAGCCGAGGACCGACTTGTCGAGGAACAGCTGGGCCGGCACGAAGGTGGCCTCGGCGTCGGCGGCCGGCATGCCGAGGAGGACGGCCTGGCCGTGCCGGTCGAGGAGGTCGATCGCGGCCCGGATCAGCGCGACGTGGCCCACGCACTCGAAGACGTGGTCGGCCCCGTCGGGCAGCACGTCCCGCACCTTCGCCAGGTCGGTGAGGAACTCGGTCGCCCCGAACTGCCGGGCCACCTCCTCCTTCGCCGGGTTGGTGTCCACGGCCACGATCTTCAGCGCGCCCGCGATCCGGGCCCCTTGGAGGACGTTGAGGCCGACGCCGCCGGTGCCGATGACGACGACGGAGTCGCCGCGGTCGACCCGGGCCCGGTTGAGGACGGCGCCGACGCCGGTGAGGACGCCGCAGCCGATGAGCGCGGCCGAGGTCAGCGGTATCTCCTTCGGGATCTTCACCGCCTGCACGGCCTTGACGACGGTCCGCTCGGCGAAGGCCGAGTTCGACGCGAACTGGAACAGCTTCCTGTCCCCGCGCGAGAACGGCTTGCCGGGCATGCCGATCGCCTTGCGGCACATCGTGGGCCGACCCCGGTCGCACTCGGCGCAGGCCCCGCAGTTGGCGAGCGTGGACAGCGACACGTGGTCGCCGGGCTCCACGTGCGTGACCCCGGCCCCGACCGCCTCCACGACGCCCGCGCCCTCGTGACCGAGCACGACCGGCCTCGGGAACGGGATGGTCCCGTCGATCACCGACAGGTCGCTGTGGCACAGCCCCGCCGCCGCGACCTTGACGAGCACCTCCCCCGGCCCCGGGTCGCGGACCTCCAAGTCGTCGACCACCACGGCCTGTTCGCCGTCGAACACCACACCTCGCATGACGCCTCCCTAGGGCCTTTCCTTCGGTAGCCCGAGCACGCGCTCGGCGATGATGTTGCGCTGGATCTCGTCGGAGCCGCCGTAGATGGTGTCGGCCCGGGTGAACAGGAACAGGCGCTGCTGCGCGTCGAGCTCGTAGGGCCGCTCAGGCGACCAGTCGGCGGGCCCGACGGCCGCCGCGGGCCCGCGCACGCGCAGCGCGAGCTCGCCGAGCCGCTGGTGCCAGCCGCCCCACAGCAGTTTGGCGACACTGGGAGCGCCGGCGGCCCCGGCGTCGTCGGCGCCGCCGAGGGTGCGCAGCGCGTGCCAGCGCATGGTGCGCAGTTCGGCCCACAGCCGTACGAGCCGCTCGGCGAGCACCGGGTCGTCGACCGCGCCGGACTTCACCGCGGTCCGGGTCACCTCGCGCAGCTCCTCGGCGAAGCCGATCTGCTGGGCGAGCGTGGACACCCCGCGCTCGAAGCCGAGCAGCCCCATCGCGACCCGCCAGCCGCCGCCCTCCTCGCCGACGAGGTCCTCGGCGAGCGCCCCGTCGAAGAAGACCTCGTTGAACTCGCTGGTGCCGGTCAGCTGCCGGATCGGCCGTACGTCGATGCGTCCCGGCTGGTCCATGGGGACGAGCAGGAACGACAGGCCGTGGTGGCGGCGCGAGCCCGGCTCGGTGCGGGCGAGCACGAAGCACCGGTCGGCCTCGTGCGCGAGCGAGGTCCACACCTTCTGCCCGGTGACGCGCCAGCGTCCGTCCCCGTCCCGCACCGCGGAGGTGCGCAGCGAGGCGAGGTCGGAACCGGCGCCCGGCTCGCTGTAGCCCTGGCACCACAGCTCCTCGCCGCGCGCGATCGGCGGCAGGTACCGGCGGCGCTGTTCCTCGGTGCCGTACGCGAGGAGGGTGGGGGCCAGGAGGTTCTCGCCGATGTGGCCGTAGCGGCCCGGCGCCCGGACCCGCGCGTACTCCTCCGCCCACACGACCTGCTCGGTCAGCGAGGCGACCCGGTTGCCGTACCCGGGCTCGCTCCAGCCGAGACCGATCCAGCCGCCCTCGCCCAACTCACGTTCCCAGGCCCGCCGTTCGGCGCCTCCCTCGTGCTCACTGCCCGGACCGCCGCGCCCCACGGCGGCCGTGAACCGGCCGACGAGATGCTCCTCCAGCCAGCCGCGTGCCTCCCGCCGGAAGGCCTCGTCCCCGTCCCCGAACCCGAACTCCACGCCGTCACCGCCTCCTCACGAGGGTGGGTCTACTGGTTGGGCCGTTCCTTGGCCGCCGCCGCCCGCGCCATCTCCTCGAGCCTGGCGAGCATCGGCATGGGGTCGGTGCCGACGGTCCCGGGCAGGAAGTCGGCGATCTTCTCGGGCGTCCACGGCCCGTCCGCGTATCCGGCGCGCAGCTCGCGCGGCTGGGCCCACACGGCGATCTTCGGCCCGGCGACGGTGTAGACCTGCCCGGTGATCTTCTCCTCGCGGGCCCGCTCGCTGAGCAGGTAGACGACGAGCGCGGCCACGTCCTCGGGCTCGCCGATCTCCTTGAGCTCCATCGGCACGTTGGCCGACATACGGGTACGGGCGACGGGGGCGACGGCGTTCGCGGTGACCCCGTACTTGTTGAGGCCGAGGGCGGCGCTGCGCACGAGCGAGATGATGCCGCCCTTGGCCGCGCTGTAGTTGGCCTGGGCGACGGAGCCCTGGTGGTTGCCGCTGGTGAAGCCGATGAGGGTGCCGGTCCCCTGCTTGCGCATGACCGCCGACGCGGCCCGGAAGACGGTGAAGGTGCCCTTCAGGTGGGTGGCGACGACCGGGTCCCACTCCTGCTCGGACATGTTGAACAGCATCCGCTCGCGCAGGATCCCGGCCACGCACACGACCCCGTCGAGCCGCCCGTACTCCTCGATCGCCACGTCGACGATCCGCTGCCCGCCCGCCATGGTGGACACGTCGTCGGCGACGGCCACGGCGCTGCCGCCGGCCGCCTCTATCTCCTTGACCACTCCGAGCGCCACCTCGGAGGTGGGTTCACCGCCCTCGATGGACACCCCGTAGTCGTTGACGATCACCTTGGCGCCCTGCTCGGCGCAGGCGAGGGCGACGGCTCTCCCGATGCCCCGGCCCGCTCCGGTGACGGCCACGACCTTGCCAGCCAAGAAGTTCCCCACGCCCGGCCCCTTCCCGCAGTTTCTGACGACCCGTTAGATTTCCTTCGGTTCGGATTCTACGACCCGTCAGATACCGGAACACAAGACCCGGGAGGCCCCGATGCCGCTGCCCGCCGAGTTCCACGACATCGCCAAACGCGTGAACAACTGGGGGCGTTGGGGGGAGGCCGACGAGATCGGCACCCTGAACCTCGTCACCGACGAGGTGGTCCGCGCGGCCGCCGCCGAGGTCCGTACGGGGCGCCGGGTGCCGCTCGCACTGCCCCTCAAGGAGGACGGCGTGCAGTCGGGGCTCATCCCCGGGCGCATCAACCCGTTCCACACGATGGTGCAGATCAACCACGAGATCTTCGGCCCCGAGACCGTCGCCACCAGCGACGACGCGGTGACCATGGGCCTCCAGGCGGCCACCCACTGGGACGCCCTCACCCACGTCTCGCACTCGGGCCGCATCTACAACGGCCGCCCCGCCGGCAGCATCACGGCACACCACGGCTCCGAGTTCAGCGGCATCGACAAGATCCCGCACATCGTCTCGCGCGGCGTGCTGCTCGACGTCGCGGCGGCGAAGGGGGTCGACCGGCTGCCCGGCGACCACGCGGTCACCCCTCAGGACCTCGACGAGGCGGCCGAGTTCGGGCGGGTCACGGTGCGGTCCGGTGACATCGTCCTGGTCCGCACCGGTCAGATCCAGGTGTACCTGGCCGGTGACAAGCACGGGTACGGGTATCCGTCACCGGGGCTGTCCGTCCACACCCCCGAGTGGTTCCACGCGCGTGACGTGGCGGCCGTCGCCAACGACACCCTGACCTTCGAGATCTTCCCCCCGGAGATCGAGAACCTCTGGCTCCCCGTCCATGCCCTCGACCTCGTCGAGATGGGCATGCTCCAGGGTCAGAACTGGAATCTGGAATCCCTGTCCACAGCCTGTGGAGAAGCGGGGCGCTACGCGTTCTTCCTGACCGCCATGCCGGAACCCTTCCAGGGAGCCACCGGCACCCCGGTGGCCCCGGTGGCGGTGTTCTAGTCCGGCGAACCCTCCGGTGGGGGCTGGTCGCGCAGTTCCCCGCGCCCCTGAAATGCAGGCGCTACGCGCCGCATTTCCCCGAAAAGCCCGGGGAGCCTCTGCCGGGGGAAAGCGCGGGGCGCCTTTGATCGGGGGAAGGCGCGGCGAAGCCGCATGCCTTCCAGGGGCGCGGGGAACTGCGCGAGAAGCCCCCACCGGGGCGCACCCGGCAACGAGACCGCACACGGCAGACGCGTAGCAGTCCCACCCTCAGGCGGACGCCCCCACCACGGTCCCGCCCCCCAAAGACGCCCCGGCGACCGGCGCCCGTTCAAGCTCCACCCAGATCGCCTTGCCGGCCCCCTCGGGCCGCCACCCCCAGCGATCCGCCAGCACATCCACCAGCTCCAGGCCCCGCCCGTTCGTCTCGGACCCCTCCGCATGCCGCGGCGCCGGCGGCCGCGAACTGACGTCGGCCACCTCCACCCGCACCACACCCGTGCCGTCCGCGCCCGCCGGAAGGGCGAGCCGGAGCACGGCGGGGCGCCCCGTGTGCACCACCGCGTTCGTCACGAGCTCGGACACGAGCAGGATCAGCGTCTCGGCCACCGGCTCATCGGCTTCTATCCCCGACCCGGCGAGCCGTGAACGCGCCCACCTGCGAGCCCGACCCACTTCCGCGGGGTCGGCCCCGACCTCCAGCTGAACCTGAAGCACCTGCACCGCTCACACCATCCGAATCCGGCGGGACCGTTGGAGTTCTGCCTCGCGCCACTGACCACACTGGCCACTGAGCGGGATCACGGACCGTGATCCCCGTACGACACAGCATGGTTGACGTACAGTCACCCCAACAAGCGCTTCGGGCATATTCCAGCGCGAAGGAGTACGCGTGCGGCATACTGTGCGACGCGTCTCGCAGGGGGTCGAACGGGCGGGCACGCGACTCCGCCCTGCACCGCGAACGGCGGGCAACCCAGGGCCCGGAGCCACCTCACCGGCGACACCGGCACAGACGCCCGGGTTCAGCACCACTCGCATCTGCCACAAGGTACCGGAGCCGGGGGCCGACTCCATGCCGTGACGAGCCCCGCGAAGGACACAACCCGATATCGGACGCACCGTCACTCTCCGTACGGCACAGGCCCTGACGCCAGAGCCTGACGCACCGCCCCGCTCCCCGCCCCGGCCGCCCTCGTCACAGCGCGGCCGCCAGCACCTCCTCCGCGTCCCGCGGGCTCCCGGCGAGCCCGGCGCGCACCCACGCCCGCTTCAGATGCAGATGGACGTCGGCCTCCCAGGTGAAGCCCATGCCACCGTGCACCTGGAGGCAGTCCCGGGCGCCCCGCACCGCTGCCTCGTCGGCGAGCAGCCGGGCCGCCGCGACCTCGACGGGGTCCCGGGTGACGGCCGCCGCGTACACGGCGGCCCGCGCCACCTCGACCCGCACGAGCAGGTCCGCGCACAGGTGCTTGACGGCCTGGAACGCACCGATCGGCTGCCCGAACTGCTCGCGCTGCCGGGCGTGCCCGACCGCCATCTCCAGGGTGCGGCCCGCCGAGCCGAGCTGCTCGGCCGCGTACAGGAGCGTCGCCTCCTGCGGTACGGGCGCCTCGGCGGGGACGCGGTGCAGCGGGGTGAGCGGGTCCACGGAGTCCGTCGCCAGGGCCCCGGCCACGTCCCCGCGTACGACGTCCGCCGCGCCGGCCCAGGGCAGCAGCGCCCCGTACGGGCAGGTCACGACGGTCTCGCCGGTCGCGGCGCCCGGCACCTGGCCGGCCGCGAGGAACGTGGCGACGAGAGGGCCCGGCACGAGCGCCCGGCCCAGCTCCTCGAACACCACGACGGCCTCGGGCAGGCCGAGTCCGACGCCGCCCGCGTCCTCGGGCAGGCACAGCCCGAAGAGCCCGGCCCGCGCGAGCTCCGCCCACAGGTCACGGTCGAGCTCGCCCGGCCGGTCCACGGCGGCGCGCAGCGCGTCCCGCCCGAACCGCCCGTCGAGCAGCTCGCGGATGCCCGTACGCAACGCCCGTTGTTCTTCGGTCAGTTGGAAGTGCACGCCTACCGTCCTCCCTTGGGCAGTCCGAGGATGCGCTCGGCCACGATGTTGCGCTGGATCTGCGAGGTGCCGGCGGCGATCGTGTACGACAGTGAGGACAGCCGGTCGAAGGTCCACTCCTGGCTTGCGTCGAGAGCGGCGGGCCCGAGCACGTCGGCGGCGATGTCGAAGAGCTTCTGGCGCGCGTGCGAGTACCGCAGCTTGAAGACGGAGCCGCCGACGCCGGGCACCCCGCCGGTGGCCTGCGCCTCGCTGACGTTCCACTGCGTGAGCCGCCACAGGGCGCTGAACTCGGCGTTCAGCAGGGCCAGTTCGCGGCGCAGGACGGCGTCGTCCCAGCGCCCCGACTTGCGGGCGTGCGCGGCGAGTTCGCCGAGGACGCGGCGGCAGGCGACGACCTCGCCGACGAAGGCGGTGCCGCGCTCGAAGGACAGGGTCACCATGGTGACGCGCCAGCCGTCGTTCTCCTCGCCGACCCGGTTGCCGACCGGGATCCGTACGTCGTCGAGGAACATCTCGGCGAACTCGGTGGAGCCGGCGAGCGTGCGCAGTGGCCGCACCGTGATGCCGGGCGCGTCCATCGGCATGGCGAGCCAGGTGATGCCCCGGTGCTTGGGGGCGTCCGGGTCGGTGCGCACGAGCAGCTCGCACCAGTCGGCGACCTCGGCGTGCGAGGTCCATATCTTGGAGCCGCTGACGACGTAGTGGTCGCCCTCACGGCGGGCGCGGGTGCGCAGCGCGGCCAGGTCGGAGCCGGCGTCGGGCTCGCTGAAGCCCTGGCACCAGACCTCGTCGCCGCGCAGCACGGGCTGCAGCCAGCGTTCCTTCTGCGCGTCGGTGCCCTCGGCGGCGATGGTCGGCCCGGCGTGCAGCAGCCCGACGAAGTTGGCGCCGACGTACGGGGCGCCCGCCTTCTCGGTCTCCTCCAGGAAGATCAGCCGGGTGGTCGGGGAGGCGCCCCAGTGCACGTCCCCGTACCCGGCGTCGTGCAGGCGCCGCTGCCAGCCGGTGTCATAGACGCGCCGGCCCGGCCAGTCGGTGGCCGCCGGCTTGGGCGGCAGCGCGGGCAGCGTCCCGCTCAGCCACTCCCGCAGCCGGGCCCGGAAGTCCTCTTCCTCTTCGGTGTAGGTGAGATCCACGGACCGCCCCCGTCACTTGTCGAGGTCGAGGTCGAGCATGCGGATGGCGTTGCCGCGCATCAGCTTGTAGATCGTCTCGTCGTCGAGGCCCTTCACGTGGTCGAGGGCGACCTCCTTGGTGTTCGGGAAGGTCGAGTCGACGTGCGGGTAGTCGGTCTCGAAGGTCGCGTTGTCCCGGCCGACGACGTCGAGCGAGGCGACGCCGTGCTTGTCGCGGAAGAAGCAGCAGAACATCTGCCGGTAGTAGTACGTGGACGGCGGCTCGGGGATCAGGTCGCGCACCCCGCCCCAGGCGCGGTGCTCCTCCCACACGTCGTCGGCGCGCTCCAGGGCGTACGGGATCCAGCCCATCTGGCCCTCGCTGTAGGCGAGCTTGAGCCGCGGGAACTTGACGAGGACGCCGCTGAACAGGAAGTCCATCATCGAGGCCATCGCGTTGTTGAAGCTGAGCGAGGCCTGGACGGCGGGCGGGGCGTCGGGGGACGCGGCGGGCATCTGGGACGAGGACCCGATGTGCATGTTCACGACGGTGCCGGTCTCCTGGCACACGGCGAAGAACGGGTCCCAGTACCCGGAGTGGATGGACGGCAGGCCGAGGTACGTCGGGATCTCGGAGAAGGTGACGGCGCGCACGCCGCGGGCCGCGTTGCGGCGGATCTCGGCGACGGCGAGGTCGATGTCCCACAGCGGGATGATGCACAGCGGGATGAGGCGGCCGCCGCTGTCGCCGCACCACTCCTCGACCATCCAGTCGTTGTAGGCGCGCACGCAGGCGAGCGCGACCTCCTTGTCCTTGGCCTCGGCGAAGGTCTGCCCGCAGAAGCGCGGGAAGGTCGGGAAGCAGAGGCTGGCCTCGACGTGGTTGAGGTCCATGTCCGCGAGCCGCGCCTTCGGGTCCCAGCAGCCGCGCCGCATCTCGGCCCGGGTGATGCCCTCCAGGGTCATGTCGTCCCGGTCGAAGCCGACGGCGGCGATGTTGCGCTTGTACGGGAACTTCAGGTCCTCGTAGATCCACCAGTCGGTGGGCGGGCCGTCGGGGTCCATCGTGATCTGGTACTTGCCGGCGACGTACGCGAGCTCCCCGATGCCGGCGGTGAGCGGCTTCGGGCCGCGGTCCCGGTACTTCGCCGGCAGCCAGGTCTCGAAGAGATGGGCCGGTTCGATCACATGGTCGTCGACACTGACGATGCGCGGCAGTTCCGTCATGGAAAACCCCTCAGCTCCGGTGGCCCGCTGGCCCGATATCTGATGACCCGTCAGATGGAAGGCTAGCCCCGCACCCCTGGACCGACAAGAAGCACGGGCTTACGCTCTGCCCCGTATCTGACTCACCGTCAGCTCAAGGCCGGCGGGCCGGTCGCTCCGGTTCTCGCTCTCGCTCTCGTTCCCGTTCGCGTTCGTAGGGGGTCACCGCACATGACGGACACCGCACACGACCTGGGCGCCAGCCGCACCCTGTGGGAGCTGGTCGAGCGCCGCGCCGCCCTCACCCCCGACCGGCCCGTCCTGCTCCAGGGCGACCGCACACTGACGTTCGGGCAGCTCAGGGACCGTGCCGAGCGCGTCGCGGCCGGCCTGTACGAGCGCGGCGTACGCCCCGGCAGCGTCGTCGCCTGGCAGCTGCCCACCCGCATCGAGACGGCCCTGCTCTCCTTCGCCCTGGCCCGCCTCGGCGCCGTCCAGAGCCCGGTCATCCCCTTCTACCGGGACCGCGAGGTCGGCTTCGCGCTGCGCGAGTCGGGCGCCGAGTTCTTCGCGACGCCCGGCACGTGGCGGGGCTTCGACCACACGGCGATGGCGCACCGGCTCGGCGCGCGCGGCGTCTTCGAGGCCTACGAGGACCTGCCCGAGGCCGACCCCGCGGTCCTGCCACCGCCGCCCGCCGACGGCACGACCGTCCGCTGGATCTACTGGACCTCCGGCACGACCTCCGACCCCAAGGGCGTCCTGCACACCGACCGCTCCCTCGTCGCCGGCGGCTCCTGCCTCGCCCACGCCCTGCACCTCACCGAGTCCGACGTCGGCTCGATGGCGTTCCCCTACGCGCACATAGCGGGCCCGGACTACACGGTGATGCTGCTCCTGTACGGCTTCCCGGCCGTCATGTTCGAGCAGTTCGCGCTGCCGGAGGCGCTGGACGAGTACCGCCGCCACGGCGTGACCGTCGCCGGTGGCTCGACGGCGTTCTACTCCATGTTCCTGACGGAGCAGCGCAAGGCGCCGGCCGAGAAACTGATCCCGACCCTCCGCCTCCTGGCGGGCGGTGGCGCCCCCAAGCCCCCCGAGATCTACCACTCCGTGATCCGCGAGATGAACGTCCAGCTCACGCACGGGTACGGCATGACCGAGGTCCCGATGATCACGATGGGCGCCCCGGACGACACGGCCGACAACCTGGCCACCACCGAAGGCCGCCCGCCGGCGGGCATGTCGATCCGGATCGTCGACACGGACGGCAAGGAGGTGCCCGCCGGGGTCGACGGCGAGGTCCGGCTGCGCGGCGAGGCCGTCTGCCAGGGGTACCTGGACCCGGCACAGACAGCGGAGGCGTTCGACGCGGACGGCTACCTGATCACGGGCGACCTGGGCCACGTCCTGCCCACCGGCCACCTCGTCCTCACCGGCCGCGCGAAGGACATCATCATCCGCAAGGGCGAGAACATCTCCGCGAAGGAGATCGAGGACCTCCTCCACGCCCACCCCGCCGTCCAGGACGCGGCCGTCATCGGCCTCCCCGACCCCGAACGCGGCGAACGCGTCTGCGCCGTCCTCGAACTCCGCCCCGGCACCCCCGAACCCACCCTCCCCGACCTGACGGCCTACCTACGCACCGAGGGCCTCTCCACCTTCAAACTCCCCGAACAACTGGAAATCCTCCCGACCCTCCCCCGCAACGAAACCCTCCGCAAAACCCTCAAGTACAAGCTGAGGGAACAGTTCACGTCCTGACCCCGGCCCTCTGCGTGTCTCAGGGGGGCGGGGCCCGGGGCGCACGTAGTGCGCCTTCAGAGGCGCGAACCCGTACCCATCAGCGACTCCGTCGCGGGGCGCGAACGGCAAGCCCCTGGAGCGCACGAAGTGCGCATTCAGGGGCGCGGGGAACTGCGCGAGCAACCACGACGAGACGGGCGGCCGGCGACGAAGCGGCCGGAGCTACGGCGGCGGCGCCGTACCGCAGGACCACCGCATCGCACCCCCGGCGCCGGGTATTGCCCGAGGCCGGGCGCCGGGCCGACGCCCCCGGAGGGGGCGGGTGGTGGGAGAAGGGCTGAGGCCAGGGACCCGTAGCAGCGCGGGCCGGATCCGAAGCAGGGTGACCAACACGCCCCTAGGGCGCACGAAGTGCGCCTACCAGGGGCGCGGGGAACTGCGCGAGCAACCACGACGCGACGGGCACCCGGCGACGAAGCGGCCGGAGCTACGGCGCGGGGGCCCGGTTACTCGGGGACCGTGAAGTAGCGGGCGAACCCACCCACCGCCTCGTCCTCCGAGATCCGCCCGTCCCCATCGGCATCGAGCACCGCAACCGCCGCCGAGGCGACCCCCGCCTCGACCCCCAGCACCTTCAGCACCCGCTCCGCGTCCCCAGGGGCCAGATCCCCCGCCCCGCCGGCGACGGCCATCGCCCCGCGCAGAAAGGGCCTGGCGATCTCGGCGAACCGCTCCGGGTTGTCCCGCAGCCGCTTCACGGCCCCGGTGACGAACTCCTCCCGGGTCACCCGCTGGTCCCCGTCCACATCGGCGATCCCGGCCATCCCCTGCCAGAACGCCTCCGCCCCGGCGAACAGCGCCTGCCCCCGCTCGGAGCGCGCCGGCACCCCGAACTCGGCGAGCAGCGCCTTCGCCGCGACGTAGAAGTCCTCGCGGTCGATGTAACCGTTCCCGTCCTGGTCGAAGCCGGCGAACCGGGTAGCGATCCTCCGCTCGTCCATGCTCATGGGCCGCCTCTCGCATCGTGGGGTGGGGTTCTCCGCATCGGAGCGTACGACGAAGAGCCGCACCGGGACGCCGAAGTGCGGGGGTTGTGTCAAGACAGGGAAGAATCCGGGACGTAAGACCGACAGGGCCGGCCGGAACAGGGCCGATTTCCGGCCAGGACCTCAGGCCGAGAGCGGCTGGGCCCCTTCGTCCGTGGCGGCGGCCACGTCCGGGTACACGTCGAAGAGCCGGCGCACGCCGAGCGCCCCGAGAACACGGTTCACATGCGAACCGTCCACCGCCCCCTGCGCGGGCAGGATCAGCCGCAGCCGCCCCTGGCAGGAACGGATCAGCCGCCGGGCGGCGATCAGCACGCCGACCCCGCTGGAATCACAGAACAGCACGTCGGAGAGGTCGAGAACCAGACTGCGCCGGCCGTCGGCCACGGCATCGTGCACCCGCTGACGCAGCGCGGGGGACGTCACCAGGTCCATCTCGCCGGACACCGACACGACGGCCCAGTCGCCTCGCACTCCCTCATTCACCCTGAGCGACACACGCCACGCCTTCCTGCTCCTACGTTCTTCCTGCGCGGCTGCCCTGCCCCACGCGGGCCGAAACTCCCCCGGGCAACCCCACCGACACCCTTGCAGGCCTATCACATATGAGCTGCTTGGACCCCAGCCGCCCACAACCCGCCCGATTCGGTCACACATCGCCGGAGGCCCGGCCCTTTATCACCGCCTGCCGTAGGACAGCGCACAATGCGGTAAAGGCGCGTGCTTCGGCGGTGTGCCGGACTACCTTTGGGTAGCAGGCAGGCAGAACAGGTGCCCGTACAGGACCGGTACACGGCACGGATCAGCACGGAACGGCACGACGGGCAGTCGGTGAGGGGGCCTCATGCCCAAGGACACTCCGTCCCGCTGGGACCGGAGGATGCAGCAGCGGCTCGCGCACGGCGAGGCCGCGGCGCTCGGCGAGCTCTACGACCGCTTCGCATCCCTGGTGCACGGCCTCGCCCACCGCGTCCTGGACGACGAGGACGCCGCCGACCAGATCACCCGCGAGGTCTTCACCCGCGTCTGGGAGAACCCGGAGGCGTACGACCCGCGGCAGGGCCCGCTGCGCTCGTTCGTCGCGACGCTCGCCCACCGTCAGGCCGTGCAGCGGCTGCGCCAGACCGAGTCGGCCGCGCTCGTGCGCAGCGGCTGCGGCACCACCGAGGACCTGGAGCGCAAGGTGCGCCGGGCCTCCGCGGCCGCCCGAGCGGACTACATCGTGACATCGATGCCCGCCCCGCTCAGGGCCGCACTCGAACTGGCGTACTTCCAGCGGCGTGACTACCGCCAGACCGCCGCCGACCTCGGCGTCACCGAGGACGAGGCGCGCCGCCGGCTCCGGCTCGGCCTGCAGCTGCTGTCCACGGCGCACGACAGCGGCATCCCGCCGGGCGGCTACGGGAGGCCCGCGTGAGCGGCGCCGGCGGACCGGACCGCTTCGACTCCTACGACCCGCGCGACGACGAGCCCGAGGGCCGCTACGGCGCGGGCGGGGCCCGGGGCGGCGCCGCCCGCATACCGACGCCGCGCTCCTCCGTCGAGGACACCGGCCGCCCGCTGCCCGACCTGCCCGCACCGGAGCCGCTCGTGCTCGAGCACCGGGTCCTGAAATCGCTGCTCGGCGCCTGGGCCCTCGCCGCCTGCTCGCCCGAGGAGGCGGCCGCCGTCGAGGACCATCTCGGCGGCTGCGGGGCCTGCGCCGAGGAGGCGCTGCGGCTGCGGGACGCGGTCGGGCTGCTGCACGCCGACGAGTCCCTCGACCTGGACCCGCTGCTGCGGGCCCGCGTCCTGGAGGGCTGCCTCTCCCGGCGCCCGGCCCGCATCCCGGTCCCGTCCTGGGCGACCCCGTACGACGCGGAGACCGCCCGTCTCGACGCGCTCCTGAAGGACTTCGGCGACGGGGAGTGGCACGCGCCGGTGCGGCTGCGCTGGTACGAGGGGGACGAGCAGCTCAGCCGGAAGACGACGGTCGCCGGCGTCATAGCTCATCTGATCAGCGTCGACGGGCTGGTCGCCCGTGCCCTCGGCCTCGACGACCCGCTCGGCCCGCCCGCCCCGCCGGAGTCGCTCGGCCCGGCCGCGCGCACGGAGGCGCTCTGGCAGGCCTCGCACTTCCCGCCGACGCGGGCGGTACGGGCGCCTTGGCGGGAGCAGGCGCACGAGCTGATCCGCACGGTGTCGTTCGCCGGGTCGGACATGGAGGGCGGCGGCGGTTCGGGGCAACTCCCCATCTCGTACGGCGACTTCACGCTGCCGCTGCGGGACGCGATGGCGGACCGGGCCTTCGAGTGCTGGGTGCACGCGGGGGACATCGCGGACGCGGTCGACTACCCGTACGAGGCGCCGGCGCCGAAGCATCTGCACCGGATGATCGACCTGGCGGCGCGGATGCTGCCGGACGCGCTTGCCGGGCGGGGCCGGGAGCGGGAGCGGGATCAGGTGGCCGCGGGGCGGTTGTTGCGGCTCGAGGTCGAGGGGGCCGGGGGTGGTCAGTGGCTGATCCCGCTCGACCCGTCCGGCGCCGAGGGGGCCGACGAGGTGGCGCATGTCGCCCTCGACGGGGTGGAGTTCTGCCGCCTCGCCGCGGGGCGGGTGCCGCCGGCCGAAGCGGCGGCCGGGTCCGTGGGTGACCGCGACGCGATCATGTCCGTCCTGACCGCGACGGCGGGCCTGAGCCGTATGTGAGTGCGGGTCCTGCCCAAGGGGGCTGCCCCTTGCCCACCCAGCGCGACTGCGGGTCCGGTGGGGGCGGGCCGCGCAGTTCCCCGCGCCCCTGAGAGGCGCACTTCGTGCGCGATCTCATCGGGCGGTGCCCCATCGGGGAAATGCGACGCGAAGCGTC
>NZ_JBHYTK010000024.1:0-4298 GCF_042749255.1 Streptomyces sp. NPDC059524
CAGACTGCCCGTGGACGCCGTAGAGGACCTCGTCGGCGACCGGTACGCGGACGTGGTCGCCGTCCACTGTTGCGTTGCGGTGTGTCTCAGTGCGACCGGCGGCGCAGCAGCGACGCGGCCACCAGGGCCAGCGCCGCGAAGCCCGCACCCGCCAGGAAGCCGCCTTGCATGCCACCTCGGGCGGAGACCGTCACCAGGGTGGCCAGGCCGATCGAACCACCCACCGACTGAAGACAGTTGAGCACGCTGGACGCCGCCCCCGCCTCGCCGTCGCGCAGCTTCGACGTGGCGATCAGCGTCGGCGGCAGCACACACGCGGCCATGCCGGCGCCCAGCAGGACCAGAGCCGGCAGCACACCGGTCGCGTACGGGGCCGAGGAGTCCAGGGTCGCGAGCCACAGGTTCCCGAGGACGAGCAGCGTCGCACCGGCCGCCATCAGGCGCTTCGGGCCGAAGCGCCGCTCCAGGCCGACCGCGGCCAGGGCCGTCGTCGCCATGGTCACCGGCAGCGGCAGCAGCGCGCACGCGGTCGCGAGGGCGGACCAGCCGTGCTCGCCCTGCAGAAACTGGTTGAGGAAGAAGTACGTGCCGATGAGCGCGCCGGGGATCGCCAGCGTCGCCAGATAGGCAGGCAGCCGCTCGCGGTCCGTGAACAGCCGAGGCAGCACGATCGGCTGCTCCGCCCGCCGCTCGATCACCGCGAACACGCCGAACAGTGCCACCGCCGCCGCGAGACAGCCCACCACCGCCGGATCGCCCCACGGCCGCTCCGCGGCCTGCCCGAGCCCGTACACCAGCGCCCCGGCGCCCAGCGCGGACACCAGCGCACCGGCCAGGTCGAAGCGGCCCGGGTTCGGCGCCGTCTCGCGCAGCACGAACGGGCCGAGGAGCAGGATCGCCAGGCCCAGCGGAACGTCCAGGTACAGCACCCACCGCCACGAGCCGAGTGAGGTCAGCGCGCCCGCGAGGAGCAGCCCGCCGGCCGTGGAGACGGCGCCGGTCGCCGTGCACACGGCGATCGCCCGCTTGCGGGCCGGGCCCGGCGCGAACATGGACAGGACCAGCGCGAGGCCGCTCGGCGCCGCGAGCGCCGCACCGGCTCCCTGGGCCACCCGGACCGCGACGAGGAACTCGCCGGAGGTCGCCGCCCCGCGCAGCAGGGCGGCCGCGGTGAACAGGCCGACGCCCGCGAGGAACACCTTGCGGCGGCCCAGGATGTCCCCGGCCCGGCCCCCGAGCAGCAGCAGACCGCCGAACGTGAGCAGGTAGGCGGTGACGATCCAGGACGTGGCGACGGGGGAGAGGCCCAGTTCGGCGCGGAGTCCGGGCAGGGCGATGTTCACGATCGGGTCGTCGAGCTGGATCATCGCGTTGCATCCGGCGATCACGGCGAGCGCGAGACCCGGGCGGGCCGGGCGGCGGGTGCCGGGAGGTGCCGGTGCGGCCCCGGCCGGCGGGGGCGCCGGCGCTTCGGTGGTCTGCGCGGACATGGGGCCTCCTCGGCTCCGGGGACGGGGTCTGTTCCGGCACCGTCCCAGGGGCGACTCAGCCTCGGCTCAAGCCCCGCTCGAAGCGGGCCGCAGAGCCTGTCCATCGGGGGAGGGGGAAACAACGGGGGCCGACCAGTGCAGGAGGACCGCCCATGGCACACCTCGAACACCGGGGACCGGCTGTGCCGCCGGTGCCGTTGACACCACTCACACTCTCCTATACGCTGTATAGCGATCCTGTTGTCGTCGATCGGAGTAGGACGTTGCTCGTCTGAGGTCCTGAGGCACCGCCGCGTCATGCCACCCGCGCCTTCCCGCGCCGGTGCGCCGACGCATCGTGTGCGACCTCGGCGCTGCGAGCCGTCCCCCGTACGACCTTCTGCCGCGCGGTCCCGACCGGACCGCCGGACCGGGACCCTCCACACGTCGTCGCACCCGCGGTGTCTCGAACGCGTTGCACCCCCACCGTTCGCACCGAGCAACCGCGAGGCCCCATGACCACCACTCACCCCGACTTCTCCGCGCCCTCGATCGCCGTCGCGGGCCTGCACTACGGCTGGCCGGACGGCACCCCCGTGTTCGACGGGCTCCAGGTCGCCTTCGCCCCCGGACGCACCGGCCTCATCGGCCTCAACGGGTCAGGAAAGTCCACCCTGCTCAAGCTCATCGCCGGTGAACTGACCCCGGCCAGTGGCACCGTGCGCGTGTCCGGCGAGATCGGCTACCTGCCGCAGAACGTCACCCTCGACACCTCCCTGCGTGTCGACGACGCCCTCGGCATCGCCGCCACCCGCCGCGCCCTGCACGCCATCGAGGCCGGCGACCCGAGCGAGGAGCACTTCACCGCGGTCGGCGACGACTGGGACGTCGAGGAGCGCGCCACCGCGACCCTCTCCCAGCTCGGCCTCGGCCACATCGGACTGGACCGCACCGTCGGCGAGGTCTCCGGCGGCGAATCGGTGCTGCTGCGGCTCGCCGCACTGCTCCTGCGCCGCCCCGACGTCCTCCTCCTCGACGAACCCACCAACAACCTCGACCTGCACGCCCGCCGCCGCCTCTACACCGCCGTCGAAGGCTGGTCCAAGGTGATGGTCGTCGTCAGTCACGACCGTGAACTCCTCGACCGCGTCGACCAGATCGCCGATCTGCGCGGCGGCGAGGTCACCTGGTACGGCGGCAACTTCTCCGCCTACGAGGAGGCCCTCGCCGCCGAACAGGAGGCGGCCGAACGCATGGTGCGCGTCGCCGAGTCCGACCTGAAGAAGCAGAAGCGCGAACTGGCCGACGCCCACGTGAAACTGGCCCGCCGCAAGCGGTACGGCCAGAAGATGTGGGACACCAAGCGCGAGCCCAAGGTCGTCATGGGCGAACGCAAACGGCAGGCCCAGGTCGCCGCCGGCAAGCACCGCATCATGCACGAGGAGAAACTCGCCGAGGCCAAGGAACGCCTCGACGAAGCCGTGGAAGCGGTCCGCGACGACGACGAGATCCACATCGACCTGCCCAGCACCGCGGTCCCCCAGGGCCGCACCGTGCTCACCCTGCGCGACCTCGAACTGGCCTACGGGGCGCGCGTGGACGGCGAGTTCGAGCTGCGCGGACCCGAGCGGATCGCGCTGGTCGGACGCAACGGCGCGGGCAAGACGACCCTGCTGCGCACCATCACCGGGGAACTGGCCCCGGTGGCGGGCGAGGCCACCGCCCACGTGCCGCTGCGTTTCTTGCCACAGCGGCTCGACGTGCTCGACGAGGAGGCGAGCGTCGCCGACAACGTGGCCCGGTTCGCCCCGCACGCCACCAACAACCGGATCCGCTCACGCCTCGCCCGGTTCCTCTTCCGCGGCGCCAAGGCCGACCAGCAGGCCGGGACGCTCTCCGGAGGCGAACGCTTCCGGGCCGCCCTCGCCGCGCTCATGCTCGCCGAGCCCGCCCCGCAGCTCCTCATGCTGGACGAGCCGACGAACAACCTCGACATGGCCAGCATCCGCCAGCTCACCACCGCCCTGGCGTCCTACGAGGGCGCCCTGGTCGTGGCCAGCCACGACCTGACCTTCCTGGACTCCATCGGCATCACCCGCTGGATCCTCCTGGACGGCGAGCTGCGCGAGACCGACCCCGAGGAGGTGCGGGCGATCCGGTGAGCCCGCGAGCGGGGCCCACCGGACCGGCGGCGGGTCACGGCGTCATACGGACGACCTGGCCCGTCTCCAGCGCCACGTGCACCGCTCCGTCCGGTGCCACGGCCACTCCGTGCGGTTCGGCGCCCGGGCCGGGCAGTTCGTACTCCTCGACGCGCCCGTCGGGCGTGACGGAGCCGACCCGGCCGGTCGCCCACTCGGTGAACCAGCACAGACCCCGGCCGGGATCGGCGGTCACGGCGTGCGGCCGGCAGGCGCGGTCCGGGAGCGGGAACTCCCGGACCGTGCCGTCGGTCGCCATCCGCCCCACCTGCCCCGCGCCGATCTCCACGAACCACAGCGCCCCGTCCGCCCCGGCCGTGATCCCGACCGGTGCCGCCTGCGCGGTCGGCAGGGCGTGGACCGTGACGTCCCCGCCGAGCCCGATCCGGCCGATCGCGTCCGCCCGGTTGAGCGTGAACCACAGGGCGTCGTCGGGGCCGGCCGTGATGAATGAGGGGAACGCGCCCGACAACGGCAGCTCGAACCAGCCCACCTCACCGTCCACCGTGATCCGGCCGATCCGGTCGGTGTTAATCTCGGTGAACCACAAGGCGCCGTCCGCGCCCGCCGCGATCCCGAACGGCCCGCTGTCCGGCGACCCGCTCGCGTAGGCAGTGGACCGGCCGTC
>NZ_JBHYTK010000024.1:4397-53437 GCF_042749255.1 Streptomyces sp. NPDC059524
CATCTCGGTGAACCACAAGGCGCCGTCCGCGCCCGCCGCGATCCCGAACGGCCCGCTGTCCGGCGACCCGCTCGCGTAGGCAGTGGACCGGCCGTCCACGGTGATCCGCCCGACGCGCCCGTCCCGGGCCCGGGTGAACCACAGCGCGCCGTCCGGGCCCGCGGTGATGACCGACGGGCCGCACGACTCCGAATCGAGGGCGTGCCGCTCGATCCCGCCCGACTCCGTCAGGCGCGCGATGCCCCCGCAGTGCACGAGCGTGCACCACAGGGCGCCGTCCGGGCCGGTGGTGAGGGAGTAGGGGCCGGACGCACGCGAGGGTCCGCGACATGCACCTGCTCGAAGACGACACCGGACCGGGACATGGGTGGCTCCTTGCCTGAGGGGGTGGGGGGATGAGGAGGAGTGGTGGTGCGGGCGGCTCAGACCTGGACGGCCTGGACCGCCGACGTCGACACGGTCAGCTGTCTGCCCCGCCAGCGCTCGCGCAGCAGCCGGTCGTGGCTGACGACGACGAGCGCGCCGTCGAAGCCGAGCAGCGCCGCCTCCAGCTCCTCCACCAGCGCGGGGGAGAGGTGGTTGGTCGGCTCGTCCAGGAGCAGGACGTCCCAGGGCCGGGTCACCAGCCGGGCCAGCGCGAGCCGCTGCCGCTGCCCGGTGGACAGCCCCCGCACCTGCACCGAGAGCTGCTCCACGTCGAACAGGCCCAGGGAGAGCAGCAGTTCACGGTGCTCCTCGGCCGGCCCCGTACGGCCGCGCGCGAACGCGGCCAGGAGCGTCTCCCCGGGCCGGCCCGGCTCCGGCTCCTGCGGCAGATGGCCCACCCGCCCCTGACGGGTGACCGTGCCGGTGTCCGGGGCGAGGCGCCCGGCCAGGACGTCCAGAAGCGTGCTCTTGCCCGCCCCGTTCGGCCCCGTGATCAGCAGCTTCTCCCCGGCTTCGAGCGTGAGGCCGATCCGGCCCAGACGCCCCTCCACACCGACACCGGCAGCGTCGAGCGCACAGCCGCGCACCTGCCCGGACCGCATCACGGGCGCGAAGTGCAGCGGCTCGGGCGGCGGCGGCACCGGACTCTCGAGCAGCCGGCGCAGCTTCTCCTCGGCCTGCCGCACCCGGCCGGCCAGCGACTGCTGCACCCGCCCGGCCGCCCGGTCGTAGGCCATCTTGTTGCCGTCCTTCATGGCCCGCCCCGGCGCCACCCGGCGGGCGGTCGTCGCGGCCGCCTCGCGCAGCCCCGCCACGTCCGTCTCCCACTGCGCGTGCGCCTGAGCCCAGCGATCACGGGCGGCCGCCTTCTCCGTGAGATAGCCCGCGTACCCGTTGCCGTAGCGCACGACGGTGCGGCGGTCGGCGTCCACCTCGAGCAGCGTCGTCGTCACCCGCTCCAGGAACATGCGGTCGTGCGAGACCGCGACCGTCGTGCCGCGGCGGGTGCGCAGATGCTCCTCCAGCCAGAGCAGCGCGCCCTCGTCGAGATGGTTGGTGGGTTCGTCGAGCAGCAGCACCTCGGGGCCCGCCGCCAGCACGGCCGCGAGCCGCAGCCGCACCTGCTCGCCGCCCGACAGGCTCCCCACGCCGCGCCCGCGCTCCAGCAGGCCGAGGCCCAGCCCGTGCAGGGCGCGCTCCACGCGGGCGTCCGCCTCGTAGCCGCCCCGCAGTTCGAACGCCGTCGACAGCTCCCCGTACTCGGCCAGGACACTCTCGTCGCCGTCGGCCATCGCGGCCTCGAGGCGGCGCATCCGCTCCTCGACGGCGCGCAGATCGCCCAGAGCGCGGTCGATCACGTCCTGGACGGTGAGCTCCGCGGGGAGCCGCTCGGACTGCGCCAGATGACCGACACCGCCGTCCGCGTGGACGACGACCTCGCCCTGGTCGCACTTCTCCACCCCGGCCAGCAGCCGCAGCAGGGTGCTCTTTCCCGAACCGTTCTCCCCGACGATCCCGACCCGCTCGCCCACCGGGAGCGAGCACGTGACGTCGTCGAGGACGACCCGGCCGTCGAAGGCCTTGGTGACGGAACGGACGCTGATCTGCGTGGGCATGCCCCTCCACGGATACGACTACGGATGAGTTGAGACGCTTGCACGCGGTCGTTGCCGCGAGCAACCGGAGCGTCACATACCGGCCATCACGGGCGGACGGCCGGCACCGGCCGTCGTCACCCCCGCGAACAGGTCGTCCTCCGGCAGGGCGACCGGCACCAGCGACCGCGCCAGGGTGTAGTCCTCGGTCGGCCACACCTCCTGCTGCAGCGGCGTCGGCACCGCGAACCACACCCCGTCCGGATCCACCTGTGACACGTGGGCCCGCAGCGCCCGGTCCCGCACGGGGAACCACGCGCCGCACGGCACCCGCGTGGTGATGTCCGGCCGGCGCACCGGCTCGCAAGGCAGCGGCGCGTACGGCGCCGTGCTGCCGCGCCGCAGCAGCGCACGGTGCAGCGCCGCGCTGCGCTCCGGGTGCGAACCGTGGTTGTAGTACAGCTTCAGCGGCTGCCAGGGCGGCCCCGCCCCCGGATGCGCGCCACCGTCACCGGCCGCCTCGAACGCGGCCACCGCGATCCGGTGCGCCATCACGTGATCGGGATGCGGATAGCCGCCGTCCTCGTCGTACGTCGTCACGACGTGCGGCCGGAACCGGCGGATCAGCCGCACCAGACGCCCCGTCGCCGCGCCCGGATCGGCCCGGGCGAAGCAGCCGGCCGGCAGCGGCTCGCCGTGCTCCGGCAGCCCGGAGTCCCGGTAGCCGAGCCAGGTCTGGCGCACCCCGAGGATGCGCCGGGCGCGCGCCATCTCGCGGGCCCGGACCGCCGCCATGTCCACCGGTCCGGGCGGCCGCGGACAGGACGGGTTGAGGAAGGAACCCCGCTCACCGCCCGTGCACGTGACCACCAGCACGTCGACCCCCTCGGCCGCGTAGCGCGCCGTCGTCGCCGCGCCCTTGCTGGATTCGTCGTCGGGGTGCGCGTGCACCGCCATCAGCCGTGGCCGGGCGGCGACCCGCGCGAGAGCTCCGGACATCCGTACTCCTCCCTGGGCCTGCGGTCCTGGACGTCCCCCGGGCGACGCTAGGAACGACGCCTCGAGCGCCCCTCGAGAACGCCCTGAGCGCACCGCGAGAACCGCTGCAGAATCCGGGCCGGGAGCGCACGGATGCGTAGGGTCCGCGGCAGTGCGGGGACCGGCGGACGGGCCCCGTGGCGGACCCGAGGGGGAAACATGAGCGGCACGTCCGTGCGCCTGTTCTGTCTGCCGTACTGCGGTGCCTCGGCGGGCGTCTATCTGCCCTGGCGCGACCGGCTCGCGCCGCACCTGACCGTCACGCCCCTCGAACTGCCGGGCCGGGGCTCCCGGCTGGGCAAGGACCCGTGCTCCGGCATGGAGACGCTGCTGCACGACCTGGTGCCCACGGTGGCCCGCCTGTGCGACCGCCCGTTCGCCCTCTTCGGCCACGGGCTCGGTGCCCTGCTGGCCTACGAGATCGCGGCGCGCCTCGAATGGGACCACGAACTCGTCGCCGAACGCCTCTACGTGTCCGGCCAGGCGGCCCCGCACCTGCCGGTCCGCCAGGACCCGCTCACCGGCCTGCCCGACGACGCGTTCCTGGCCGCGGCCGCCCGCCACCCCGGCGTCCACCCCGCGGTCCTGGGCGACCCGGCCCTGGCCCGGCTCCAACTGCCGGTGCTCCGCGCGGATTTCGCGCTCGCCGAGTCGTACGAGGAAGGGCTCGACAACAGTGTGCACGCCCCGCTCACCGCGACGGCCGGCGTCGACGATCCGACGGTGCTCGGCGACGAGCTGAGCGCCTGGCGGGCCTACACACACCGTTCCTTCCGCGTGCGCCGCTTCGCCGGCGGCCACTTCCACTGGCGCACCCGCGAACAGCCGCTGCTCGACATGTTCGTCGAGGACCTGTCGCGCAGGAACGACGCGAACCACCGCTTCCCGGTCGCGGAACGGACCTTCTGAAGCCGCGTGAGAGCATGACGCCCCCGAACGGACCGACACGAAGGCCGGCATGACGACTGATCAGATCCACATCGCGTTCCTGCGCGCCGTCAACGTGGGCAGCCGCAAGGTCGAGATGGCCCGGCTGCGCGAGGTGCTCACCGGGCTCGGCCTCGGCTCCGTACGCACCTACATCGCGAGCGGGAACGCCTTCTTCACCAGCGCGGACAGCGACCCCGAGCGCCTCGTCGCCCTCATCGAGCGGGCCCTCGAGGACGCCTTCGGGTTCGAGATCCCCACGATCCTGCGCACGGCGGACCAACTGCGCGCGGAACTGGCGGCGGCGCCGTTCGGCGAAACCGCACCGGCCGCGGACGAGCGCTTCTCCATGCTCTACGGATCGGCGCCCCTGACCGGCATCGACCTCCCCGTCCGTTCCCCCAAGGGCGACTGGGAGGTCCTCGGCACGCACGGCGGCACGGCGTTCGTGCGCTGGCGGCTGCTGGGCGGCCGGCCCGTCAACCCCGCCCCCGTCATCGAGAAGATGTTCGGGGTACGGGCGACGGGCCGGTTCTTCCACACCTCGCAGAAGATCCTGGCCGCCGCCGAGAAGAACTGACCCCGGGATCCCGCCCTACGGGAACTCGACCGTCAGGTCGAGCGTGCCGTGGCCGAGCGAGCCCTCGCCGCTCACGCCCGCCAGCTCGCCCGTGCCGGAGCCGGGCACGATGCCCGCCCACGTCACCGGCTCACCGCTGCCGACCTGCGTCGCCCGGTGCTCGAGCACGAACGTGCCCGTACGTCCGCCCATCGTGCCGGTGACCCGCTCCTGCGCCACGTACGCGGCACCGCCGGGGCCCTGGGTCGTCGCCATGTGACCGGTGGCCGTGCCGAGCACATCGCCTTCCGTGTACGTCTTGGCGAGCTCGACGCGGGCCGTGACCGGACCGCCGTCGACCTTCTCGTCGTCCACGCCGTCCCACACGTCGACCACGAACGTGGCCTGAATCCGTAGCTGAGTCATGGGCGGGAGTATCCCGGCGCGACCTTCCCTCCGATGCTCCCGATTGAGCAGGCAGCCGGCGCGCGGGTCGCTAGCGTGACGCCGCGTCACGGCGGGAACCCCGAGGAGGCGGTCGACAGTGAGCACCGAAGTGGAAGCGACGGCGGGCGAGCACCCCCAGGCGGCACCGGCCGCCTACCCCTTCACCGGCGGGGAGGGGCTCGAGCTCTCGTACTCGTACATGAAGCTCATCGAGGACGGCGCGCCGATCCGCGTCCAGCTGCCGTTCGGCGAGCCCGCCTGGCTCGTCACCCGGTACGAGGACGCCCGCTTCGTCCTGACCGACCGGCGCTTCTCCCGCAACGAGGCCACCCGGCGCGACGAGCCGCGCATGACCCCCCGGCCCGTGCCCGAGTCCATCCTGACGATGGACGCGCCGGACCACACGCGGCTGCGCACCCTGGTGTCCAAGGCGTTCACCCCGCGCCGCATCGAGGGCAAGCGCGCCTGGATCGGCGAACTGGCCGCCGGACTCGTCGAGGACATGAAGGCCGCGGGCCCGACCGCCGAACTCGTCGGCTCCTACGCGCTCGCCATCCCGGTCACCGTGATCTGCGAACTGCTCGGCGTGCCCGCCGAGGACCGCGCGCAGCTGCGCGCCTGGTGCGACGCCGCGCTGTCCACGAACGAGCTGACCGACGAAGAGTGCGTGCAGAGCTTCATGGATCTGCAGAAGTACTTCGAGGACCTGATCGCGCAGCGCCGCGAGACGCCCCGCGACGACCTGACCAGCGCCCTCATCGAGGCCCGCGACGCCCACGACCGGCTGGACGAGCAGGAGCTCATCGGGCTGTGCATCGCGACGCTCATCGGCGGCTTCGAGACCACCGCCAGCGAGATCTCCAACTTCGTCCACGTGCTCCAGCAGCGCCGCGAGCTGTGGACGCGCCTGTGCGAGAACCCCGACTCGATCCAGGTCGCCGTCGAGGAACTGCTGCGCTTCGTGCCCTTCGCCGCCAACGGCATCTCCCCGCGCTACGCCCTGGAGGACCTCACCGTCGGCGAGACCCTGGTCCGGGCCGGCGAACCGGTCGTCGTGGACACGAGCATCGTCAACCGCGACGAGAGCGTCTTCGAGAACGGCCACGAGGTCGTCCTCGACCGCGCCGACAACCGGCACATGGTCTTCGGCCACGGCGCCCACCACTGCCTGGGCGCGCACCTGGCCCGCGTCGAGCTCCAGGAGGCGCTGAAGGCGCTCGTCGTCGGTATGCCGGGGCTGCGCCTGAACGGCGAGATCACCTGGAAGTCGGACATGATCATCCGCGCTCCGAAGACGCTGCCCGTCACCTGGTGACCGGGGACCGCCCCCACCGGGGCGGATCCGCCGCCGAACGTGTGCTGTTTTGAGCATCGCGTTCGCGGGCCCCCTCCCTACCGTGGCCCCGGCCGAGTCTGCCCGGACGGCGGCTGTGACACGAGGATCAGGAGAGTTATGACCACCAGCACCGCGGACGGCAGGCCGACCGCCGAGGACAGTTCCGCCCAGGGCCCGCGCTCCCTGGTCGTCAGACTGATCCTCGTCACCCTGCTGATGGCCGAACTGCTCATCCAGGTCGACCAGACCATCGTCAACGTGGCCCTGCCCTTCATCCAGCGCGACCTCGACTTCACCGAGTCGGGCCTGCCATGGGTCGTCAACGCCTACGGCCTCCTGTACGGCGGACTGCTGCCGCTGGGCGGCCGGATCGGCGACCTGTTCGGCCGGCGCCGCGTCCTGGTCACCGGTGTCACGATCTTCACCGTGGCCTCCGTCGTGTGCGGCTTCAGCACCGACCCGACCGTCATGGTGATCGCCCGCGCCGTGCAGGGCCTGGGCGGCGCGCTGACCGCGCCGGTCGTCCTCTCGCTGATCATCACCTCGTTCGCCGAAGGCCCCGAGCGGCAGCGGGCGTTCGCCCTGTGGGGCAGCACGCAGGCGGCGGGCGCCCTGTTCGGCCTCCTCGTCGGCGGCCTGCTGACCTCCGGCCCCGGCTGGGAGTTCAGCTTCTTCGCCGCCGTCCCGATCGGCGCGCTCGTCGTCGTCCTCGCCATGACGACGCTCAAGGAGAGCCGCGCCGAACAGCGGCCCAGCCTGGACGTGGCGGGCGCGGTCACCATCACGGCGGCCCTGCTGATGACGGTCTTCGTCTTCCTCGACACCCAGCGTCCGTGGACCTCCCCGCTGCGCGGCGGCCTGCTGGTCCTCGCCGCCGTGCTCCTCGGGGTCTTCCTGCTCGTCGAGCGGCGCCAGGCCCACCCGTTCCTGCCCCTGCACGTGTTCCGCCGCCGCAACACCAGCGGAGCCCTCGGCATCATGATGATCTTCGGTGCCACGCAGATGAGCTACTTCTTCTTCGTCACCCTCTACCTCCAGGAGATCCTCGGGTTCTCCGCCCTGCAGACCGGCCTCGCCTACCTGCCGCTGATCGCCACCCTGCTGGTGTTCGCGCAGATCTGCATGAAGACCGTGGCCCGCGTCGGACTGACCCGGATGCTGATGACCGGCCTGTTCTGCCTCGGGCTCGGCATGGGCTGGCTGGGCCTGGCCGCGTCGTCGACGAGCTTCGTCGCCACCGTCCTCGGCCCCACGATCATCTCCGGCATCGGCCTCGGCCTGACGATGATGCCGGCCGGCACCATCGCCACCAGCGGCGTCGACCCGGCCGACGCGGGCGCCGTCTCCGGCCTGTTCAACACCGCGATCCTGGTCGGCGGCTCGCTGGGCCTGGCCGTCCTCACCACCGTCACCCAGGCCGTCGGCGGCCTCGACGGCACGCACGGCTACACCGTCGCGTTCCTGTGCAGCGCGGGCCTGGCCGCGGCCGCGATCCTCATCGCCGCCCTCGTCGTCCGCGTCCCCGCACCCGCCGAAGCCGACGCCGCCTGACCCACCCCGCCCAGGAACACCACGCGCACACCGGGCCGTCGTCCACACGGACACGGCCCGGCCCGCGCGGCTGCCCCGTCCACCGGGAAGGAACCCCATGGCCGACACACTCCTCGAACTGCCCGACGACTTCAGCCGCGTCCTCGCGATCGTCGCCCACCCGGACGACATCGAGTTCGGCGCCGGGCCCGCCGTGGCCGCCTGGACCGCGCGGGGGATCGAGGTGGCCTACCTCCTCGTCACCCGCGGCGAGGCAGGCATCGACGGCCTCGACCCGGCCGAGTGCGGGCCGGTGCGCGAGGCCGAACAGCGCAAGGCCGCCGCCGAACTCGGCGTCCAGCAGGTCGACTTCCTCGACGGGTACACCGACGGCACCGTCACCTACGGGCCCGGCCTGCGCCGCGACCTGGCCCGCGCCGTCCGCCGCCACCGCCCCGAGCTCATCGTGACGTTCAACCACCACGACACCTGGGCCTCCGGCGCGTGGAACACCCCCGACCACCGCGACGTCGGCCGCGCCGCCCTCGACTCCGTCGCCGACGCCGCCAACCGCTGGATCTTCCCCGAACTCCTCGACGAGGGCCTCGAGCCGTGGCGGGCCGGCAAGGTGGCCGTCGCCGGATCGCCGCGCCCCACCCACGCCGTCGCCGTCGACGACGCCGCCCGCGAACGCGCCGTGCGCTCGCTCGCCGCCCACGACCGCTACCTGCGCTCGCTGAGCGACGACGAGCCCGCCGAGCGCGCCCGGTTCATCCTCGACCACCTGCTCGCCGCCACCGCCCCCCGCTTCGGGGGCCGAGGCGGCGTCTCCTTCCAGATAGGCGGGTGACCCCGCGATGGCGGAACGTGCCTTCTCCTACCTGACCGACCAACTGCGCTCCCACGCCCGGCTGCACCCGGACCGCACCGCCCTCGTCGTCGACGGCCGGCCCGACCTCCGCTACGGCGAGTGGGACCGCCGCTCGGAGGACCTCGCCCGCGGACTGCTCGCCGCCGGCACCGCCCGCGGCACCCGCATCGGGGTCTTCTTCGGCGACATGGACTGGGCCGGCTACGCCGTCGCCTACCTCGGCGTCCTGAAGGCCGGCGGCACCGTGCTGCACCTGCCGGTCCGCCTGCCCGCCGACGAACTCGAGCGCCGCGCCCGGCAGTGCGGCATGACCGGCGTCATCCACGGCCGGACCGCCCCGCCCGCCGCCCCGTCCGTCACCTGGACCGACACCGTCGACGCCCTCTCCGTCGCGGGCGACACCCCCGTCGACCTCGTCCACGCCCCCGACGACGCCGCCGAGATCGTCTACTCCTCCGGCACCACCGGACTCGCCCGCGGCGTGATCGTCCCGCACCAGAACCTGGCCACCGCCGGCGGACCCCGCTCCGTCATGGCGCACGACGAGCCCACCCCGATGGTCGCCTCCGTGCACCTGGGCATCACCGCCAGCGCGACCACCGTCTCCATGGTGCTCAACGCCACCCCGACCACCCTCGTCCTCGCCCCGCCCGGCGACGCCGACCGGCTGTGCGCCCTCATCGAGCAGCACGCGGCGAGCACCGTCATGATGACCCCGCACCTCGCGGTCGCCATGACCCGCGACGGCGCCCTGCACCGCCACGACCTGACCTCCGTCACCACCGTGGCCACCGCCTCCGCCTTCCTGCACCCGCCGCTGGCCCGCGCCCTGCTCACCGCGATGCCCAAGGCCCGCGTCATCGGCGCCTACTCCGCCAGCCAGGCCAAACCCGCCGTCACCATCGGCACCTTCGACCCCGAACGCCCCCTGTCCGTCGGCCGGCCCGCCCCCGGCACCCACGTCCTGATCACCGACCGGCACGGCGCGGCCCTGCCCGCCGGACAGGTCGGCCGGATCTGGCTGCGCGCCGACGGAGCGCCCCCGCGCGACCGGCTCGACGCCGGGCCCGAGGCGGACGGCGTGCCCGAGGGCGGCTGGTGCGACACCGGCGACCTCGGCCACGTCGACGACGACGGCGAGCTGTACCTCTTCGACCGCGAGACCGACGCCGTGCCCACCGCACACGGCCTCGTCTCCTCGCTGCGCGTCGAGTCCGTCCTCTACGACCACGAGGCCGTCGCCGACGTCGCCGTCGTCGCCACCGGCACCGACGGCGTGGCCGCGGCCGTCGTCCCCGTCGCCGGTCAGGCCGCCCCCGACCCGGACCGGCTGTGCGCGGCCCTGGCCGACCGCGCGGCCGGCACCCTCGCCCCGCACGAGATCCCCACCCGGGTCCTGCTCGTCGACGAACTGCCCCGCAACGACCTCGGCAAGGTCGTCAAGCGCCTCATCAGGGACCGCTTCCGGGCCCCCTCCGCCGCGCACCGCCCCGATCCGACAGGAGCCCCCGCATGAGCACCGAGACCGAGACACCGATCCACCCGCTGTTCGCGGAGATGATCCGCTGCACCGCCGAACGCGACCTCGACGGACTCGTCGACCTCTACCACCCCGACGCCGAGTGGGTCCGCTTCACCGGCCCCGTGCGCGGCCACGACAACATCCGCGAACTGCTGCGCCGCTACTGGGAGCTCGACCTCCAGCACGTCGAGATGAACGAGTTCATCCAGACCGACGACACCGTCATGATGCGCGGCACCATGACCTGCCGCGGCGAGACCGTCGTCACCTTCGGCGTCTACGTCCTGCGCGACGGCAAGATCTGGCGCCAGTGCGGCGCCGACGAGGGCGGCACCCGCGACTGGTGGGCCTGAGCCGTGAGATCCCCAGCCCACCCACCCCGGACCCAGGAGCCCTCCGTCATGTCACGCCCCGACGGCGTCGCCCGCCGCCGAGTCCTGCAGTGGAGCGCCGCCGCGGCGACCGTCACCGCCGGCTCCGCGGCCCTGACCGGCTGCGCCGGTGAGACCGGCGGGACCCGCACCGTCGCCGGATCCGGCAAGGCACTGCGCGTCGGCGCCTCCGACGCCACCGGCACCATCGGCCTCGACCCCCGCCACGCCGGGTTCGGCGCCAGCTACATCGCCCTGTACCACCTGTACGACCAGCTCATGTACCTCAAGGGCAGCCGCTACGAACTCGGCCTGGCCGAGTCCGTCGAGCCGAGCGCCGACGCCGCCGAGTGGACCGTGCGGATCCACCGGCACGCCGTGTTCCACGACGGCTCGCCGGTGCGCGCCGCGGACGTGGCCTACTCCCTGCGGACCCTGGCCACCCCGCCGTCCACGCGCGCCAACAACTTCGCCGACCTGGACCTCGACCGCCTCAAGGTCGTCGACCAGCACACCCTGAAGGTGGGGCTCAAGCGGCCCCGCGGCGACTTCAGGGAAGGCATCCTCGCCGTGTTCTCCCCGGTCTTCCCCGAGGGCACCCGCGACAAGGACTTCGCCCGCGGCGTCGGCTCCGGCCCGTACCGGCTCGAGGAGCAGGACGGCAAGAACCTCCGGCTCGCCGTCAACGACAAGTACTGGAACGGCACTTCGCACTTCCGGCGCATCGACCTGTCCCTGATCGCCGACCCCGCCGCCCGCCTCGCCGCCCTCAAGAGCGGCCAGATCGACTACGCCTTCGGCATCACGGCCACCGGCGCCAAGGCCGAGCGCGCCAACCGGGCGATCAGCGTGCGGCGCGGCCACACCGCCAACTCCAACGCCCTGTCGTTCGCCATGAACGAGCGGCTCGCCCCCTTCGACGACCCGGACGTGCGCCGCGCCGTGCGGCTGGCCGCCGACCGCGACGCGCTCGTGCAGAAGGTCCTGCTCGGCCTCGGCACCCCCGGCGAGGACCTCGTCGGCAAGGGGCTGCCCGGCTACGCGGGCCGCGCCCGCACCCGCGACGTGGCCGAGGCGAAGCGGCTGTTCGCCCGTGCCGGGGTCGACACCCTGGAACTGCGGGCGGCGGACACCGTGCCCGGCTTCACCGCCGCGGCCCGGCTGCTCGGCCAGCAGCTCAAGGAGGCCGGCGTCGACCTCGACGTGCGGACCGTGCCCGCCGACACGTACTACGCGGACCTCAAGGGCCTGTCCCGCGCCCCCTTCCAGACCTTCTACTACGCCAACCGGCCCGCCGCCGTGCACCTGTCCGCGACCACCACCAAGGGCGCGTTCTTCAACGTGACCGGGCTCGGCGAGCGGCACTTCAAGCGGCTCGCGGCCGCGCAGGCCACCGTCGACGACGGCCGGCGCGAGGCCGCGTTCGCCGCCATCCAGCGCGACCTGTCCGCCACCGGCGGCGACCTGCTGTGGGGATTCCAGGAACAGCTCGACGCCTCCGTACCCGGACTGACCGGCGTCTGGTCCAGCCAGTCCACCCCCGTGTTCACACGGGCCAGGACGGCGTGAGAACCGCCGTCCGACTCGCCGCCCTCGCCGGGCGGCGCCTCGCGGGCGCGCTGGCCACCTTGCTGGCCGGCTCGTTCGTCCTGTTCGCCGCCGCCGAGGTGCTGCCGGGCGACGCCGCCGCGGCGGCGCTCGGCGGCTCGGCGAGCCCCGCCGACGTCGCCCGCCTGCACGCCGAACTCGGCCTGGACCGGCCCCTGCCGGTCCGCTACGCCGACTGGATCGGCTCCGCGCTCACCGGCGACCTGGGCCACAGCCTCGTCGACCGGCGCCCCGTCAGCCAGATCATCGCCGGGCCGCTCGCCGACACCCTGCTGCTCGCCGGCGTGTGCGCCGCCCTCACCGTCGTCCTCGCCCTCGCCATCGGGCTCGCCGCCGGACTGCGCCCCGGCAGCCTCCTCGACCGGATCCTCTCCGGCACCTCGGTCGCCCTGGTCTCCGTCCCCCAGTTCGTCACCGCGGGCCTGCTCACGCTGGTCTTCGCCTCCTGGCTCGGCGTCCTTCCGGCCGTGTCCCTGGTCCCCTTCGGCGAACCCCTCCTCGCCCACCCCGAGGCCCTCGTCCTGCCGGTGACCGCGCTGACCCTGTTCTCCGCGGCCTGGGCCGGCCGACTGGTCCGTGCCGCCGTCGCGGACGCCGCCGCCACCCCGCACGTCGAAGCCGCCCGCCTCGCCGGACTCACCCCCGCCCGCGTCGTCCTGCGCCACCTGCTGCCCACCGCCGCGGGACCCTGCGCCCAGGTCTTCGGCTGGCTCACCGGCACCCTCGTCGGCGGCACCGCCGTCGTCGAACAGGTCTTCAACTACCCGGGCCTGTCCAACGAACTGGTCGCCGCGGTCGAACACCACGACGCCGCCGTCCTCGAAGGCATCGGCCTCCTCATGGCCGCGGCCGTGGTCACCGGCCTCCTCCTCGCCGACCTCCTGACCGCGGCGGCCGACCCCCGCACCCGGACCGCCACATGAACACACCCGCCACCACGGCCCCGGCCGGCCCCGTCGCCCCGCACCGCAGCCGGTGGAGGGGCCTGCTGTGGCTCCTGCCCGTCGCCGCGATCGTCCTGTTCGCCCTGCTCGGACCCTGGTTCGCCCCGCACGACCCGGCGCACATCGCCGCCGCCCCCTACAGCCGGGGCGCCGGCCTGGCGCTCGGATCGGACGGGGAAGGACGGGACGTGTGGTCGCGGTTCCTGGCCGGAGGGCGGCCCCTGGTCCTCGTACCGCTGCTGGCCACCGTCGTGACCACCCTGCTCGGCACCATGACCGGGGTGCTCGCCGGATACCTCGGCGGCTGGTTCGACGCCGCCGTCTCCCGGCTCGACACCCTGCTGCTCGCCCTGCCGCCCGCGCTCGTCCTGCTGGTGCTGCTGCACGGCTGGGGCTACCGCACCCTCACCCTGGTCACCGCTGTCGCCCTCACCGGCGTCCCCTTCGTCTCCCGCGTCGCCCGCGCCGCCACCCTCCAGTTCGTCCACTCCGGATACGTCGACCAGGCCGTGGCCCTCGGCGACGGGCCGGCCGCGGTGATGGTCCGCGAGATCGTGCCGGGCGTCGTGCGCCCCGTGCTCGCCGACGCGGGCACCCGGCTCGCCATCGCCATCGCCCTCACCGCCTCCGCCGGGTTCCTCGGCTTCGGCCCCGACACCCCCGACTGGGGTTCCATGATCAGCGAGAACATGGAGGGCGTGACCCTGGCGCCCTGGGGCGTGGCGGCACCGGCCCTCGGCCTCGCCGTGCTCACCGTCTCCGTCAACCTCGCCCTCGACCGGGCGATCACGAGGTTCGCCCCATGACCGCACTCTTCGACGCCCCCGACCAGCCCGCCGGCCCCGCACCGCAGCCGCCCGGCGGCGGAGCCGACCCGGTCCGCGTCACCGGACTGACCGTCACCGGCCCCCAGGGACAACGCGTCCTCGACGACGTCTCCCTGACCCTGCGGGCCGGCGAACGCCTCGGCGTCGTCGGCGAGTCCGGCTCCGGCAAGACCACCCTCGCGCTCGCCCTCCTCGGCGCCCTGCGCCCCGGCCTGCGCGCCACCTCCGGCACCCTGAGCGTCACCGGCCAGGACCCGCTCGCCCTGCGCGGCC
This sequence comes from Streptomyces sp. NPDC059524, assembly GCF_042749255.1. Lineage (NCBI taxonomy): Bacteria > Bacillati > Actinomycetota > Actinomycetes > Kitasatosporales > Streptomycetaceae > Streptomyces > Streptomyces sp. NPDC059524. The sequence continues at coordinate 18,672 of NZ_JBHYTK010000024.1, forward strand.
GCGCCCTGCGCCGGCTGCGGCGCCGCGTGGCCTGCCTCCCGCAGGACCCGGCCGCGGCGCTCACCCCCACGATGCGGGTGGCAGCCCAGGTGACCGAGCTGGCCGCACACCGCACCCCGCAGGACGCCGCCCGCACCCTGCGCGGCGTGGGACTGCCCGACGACCCCGCCTTCCTGCGCCGCTACCCGCACGAACTGTCCGGCGGACAGCAGCAGCGCCTCGCCCTCGGCCGCGTCCTCGCCGCCGAACCCGACGTGCTCGTCCTCGACGAACCGACGACCGGACTCGACCTGCTAACCCAGCGCCTCGTCCTCGACGAGGTCGCCCGCCTGACCGAACGCCGCCGTCTCACCCTGCTGTTCATCACCCACGACCTGGCCGCCGCCGCCCGCCTCACCGACCGGATCGCCGTGCTGCGGGCCGGCCGGCTCGTCGAGGAAGGCCCCCTGACCGAGGTGCTCGGCCGGCCCCGCGCGCCCTACACCCGCGAACTCGTGCGCGCCGTCCCGGACATCGCCGAGGCCCACACCCGGCCGCCCCGCCCCGAGAGCGAGACGGAACCGGTCCTGCGCGTCACCGGCCTCACCGCGGGACACGGCCGCGGCGCCCACCGGGTCACCACGGCCCACGACGTGTCCCTGCACGTCGCCCCCGGCGAGTGCGTGGCCCTCCTCGGCGGGTCCGGCACCGGGAAGACCACCCTCGCCCGCTGCGTCACCGGCCACCACACCCCCGACACCGGCACCGTCGCACTCGACGGCGCCCCCGTCCCCGGCCCGCTGCGCGCCCGCACCCTCGACCAGCGCCGCCTCGTCCAGCTCGTCGCCCAGGACGCGAGCGGCTCCCTCAACCCGCGCCGCACCGTCGGCGCGACGATCGCCCGCCCGCTGCGCGTGCTGCGCGGGATGGACCGGAAGGCCGCCGCCGACGAGACCCGGCGCCTGCTGCGCCTGGTCGGACTCGACGAACAGTGCGCCGCCCGGCTGCCCGGCACCCTCTCCGGCGGCCAGCGGCAGCGGGTCGCCATCGCACGCGCCCTGGCCCCCCGGCCCCGGTTGCTGCTGTGCGACGAGGTCACCTCCAGCCTCGACGTCCGCATCCAGGCCGACATCCTCGCCCTGCTCGACGACCTGCGCACCCGCCTCGGCCTCGGCCTGCTGCTGATCAGCCACGACCTGGGCGTGATCGCCCGCATGGCCGACCGGGTCCTCGTCCTGGACGGCGGGACGGTCCGTGAACAGGGCTCTGTGGCGGAGGTGTTCACCTCCCCCCGGCACGCCTGGACCAAGGAACTCCTGGCCGCCGTCCCCTCGATGAGCGCGTACACGGCACAGCGGGCGCCCCGGGACCCCGGGACGCCCGCCGGGCGTGCGTGAGCCGGACCGGCTGGTCCGGGCCCTGTCTCAGGACGCCAGCCGGTGCTCCGCCTCCTTGCGCAGCTGGAGGCGGTCCGTCTTCCCGTTCGCGTTGAGCGGCGGGTCGGGCAGCGCCCACAGATGCGCCGGGAGCATGTACGGGGGCAGCCGGCGCGCCAGGTCGCGGGCCGCGTCCGTCAGGAGGCCGGCCCCCTCGTCGGTCACGACGAACGCCACCAGCACCGGGCTCGCCGCCCCGGGCACGGCCAGGACCACGGCCTCGCGGCCGGGCAGGCAGGCCCGTACGGCCGCCTCCACCTCGGACAGCTCCACCCGGTAGCCGTTGATCTTGACCTGGCCGTCGCCGCGGCCCAGATGGACCAGCGTGCCGTCGGGGCCGCGGCGCACCCGGTCACCGGTGCGGTACCAGCGCCGGCCCTCGTGGTCCAGGAAACGGTCCGTGTCGTTGGCCGGGTCGAGATACCCGTCGAACATCTGCGGCCCGGTGACGCACAGTTCGCCCGTGTCCCCGCCGACGCGTCCGTCCTCGAACAGCACGTACCGCAGGCCCGCGTTGGGCGCGCCGATCGGCACGTTGCCCGTACCGGACGCGGGCGACCAGCGGAAACCCGTGCAGGCGATGGTGAGTTCGGTGGGGCCGTAGAGGTTGTCGACGGACGAGGCGGGCGCGGCGGCGCTCCAGGCGGCCGCGACGTCCTCGGGCAGCGGCTCACCGCAGAACACGGTGTGGCGCACCGACGGCAGCCGGCCCGGCGTCAGCAGCCCGTGCCCCCGCAGCGCGGCCGCCAGGCTGGGCGTCGACGTCCACACCGTGATGCCGTGGGCGCGGACCGAACGCGCGGGGTCGAGCGCCTGCAGCCGGTTGAGGACCGTCAGACACGCGCCGCTCGCCCACGCGCACCACACCTCGAACATCGACAGGTCGAAGGTCAGCTCGTAGACCTGCCCGAAGACGTCGTCCGGCCCGAAGTCGTAGCGCGGCAGCACGGACGTCAGGAACGCCGAGACGTTGCCGTGCCGGATCGGCACCCCCTTGGGGCGGCCGGTGGAACCCGATGTGAACAGGATGTACGCGAGGGAGTCGGGGCCCTCGGAGGGCGCCCGGTCGCCGTCCGGGGCCGGCACCACCACAGGGGTCGCCGGCGCCGGCGCCGTCCACGTGTCGCGGCGCGGCGCGAGCACCACGAGCGGCTCGGCGGCCGCCGCGACGGAGTCGAGCTGGGCGGCGCCCGCACCGTCGACGATCAGCGCGTCGAGCCCCGCCTCGGCGGCGATGCCCCGGTTGCGGTCCACCGGGTACTCCGGGTTGAGCGGTACGGCGGTGCAGCCCGCGTACAGCGCGGCCAGGAAGCCGAGCAGGCTCTCCTCGCTCTTGGTGGCCAGCACCCCGACCCGGCGCGGCGCACGCGCCCCGCCGTGCAGGGCGGCCGCCCAGCGCCGCGCGACGCGGTCCGCCTCCGTGTAGGTCCAGGTGCGGTCGCCGATCCGCAGCGCGACGCCCGCCGGATTGCGGGCCAGGCCGTCCAGGAACCAGTGGTGCAGCAGCTTGTCGCCGCTCATCGGCCGGTGCCGGACAGCGAGCTGACGAGCGCCCAGACCGTGCCGGGCGTGGTGAAGTTGGCAGGGGTCACCGCGTTGTCGGGCAGCTGCCCGTAGACGTCCTCGATGGCCGTGATCAGGCCCACCGTCGCCATCGAGTCGAGCCCGAAGGCGGCGAGCGGCAGGTCCTCCGTGAGGGGCGCGCCGGCGTCCAGGCCGGGCAGACGGTCCCTGAGCAGAGTCTCGAACTTCTGGTCCCACATGGGGGTGTCACCTCGTGAGGGTCGTCGGGGCGGGGCCCCGGTCAGGCGCAGCGGCTCTCCAGATAGGCGGCGAGCCGGCGCCGGTCGATGATCAGGTGGGAGTCCGGGGTGACGTCGACCAGGCCCCGGTCGCGGAACCCCTTCAGGAAGTGCCCCACGCGCGAGCGGGTGGTGCCGACCATGCCGGCCAGCTCCTCGTGCGTGATGCGCTCGGCGATGTGCGGCCGCCGCCCGTTGCCCCGGCCGAGCTTGCGGGCGAGGTCCAGCAGGATCTCGCCCAGGCGCTGCTCGCTGTCGACGGTCACCAGATGAGTGATCGACTGCTGCTGCTCGGCCAGGCGCCGGGTGAGGTGACTGATGAAGTCGTCGACCATCCCGGCCGCCGTGATCGAGGACAGGAAGTGTTCGTAGGACATGCGGTGCACGACGCTGTCGCGCATCGCGATGGCGGACTCCTCGCGGATGCCGCCGAGCGAGCACAGCTCGCCGAAGATCTCCCCGGGGGTGTGGAGGCGCAGCAGGCACTCCTTGCCCGAGCGGGAGAACATCACGGTCTTGATCTGACCGCTCTCCAAGAAGTAGACGTTGCGGTCCTGCCCGCCGCTGCTGTACGCGCTCTGGTTGCGTCGCACCACGCAAGCCGTCGTGTGCGGGGACTGCGCGCGCACGAAGTCACGCAGCCGGATGTCGAATCCGGTCGGAGCGGTGACATCCAGCAGATTCATCTGGCCTCCCGGTGCAGTCGGCACGTGACAATCACATTGCGACTTTATGAAAGGGCCTTCGAAGAACACTCGAGAGCGGATCCACGCCCGACAGCGCCGTGCGCAGCGCCGTCATCAGGTCCTCCGGAGCCCCCTTGAGATAGAAGTGGTCGCCGGGGAACACCCGCAGCCGGAAGTCGCCGCTGGTCACCTCGCGCCAGCGCGCCACCGCATGGGGGTCGGCGAGCGGATCCGCAGCCCCGGTGAACGCGAAGACCGGGCAGGTCAGCGCGGGCCCGGGCAGCCGGGCCGGCCGGTACGTCTCGTTGATCTCGTGGTCGGCCCGCAGCGGCGGCAGGAAGTGCCGCACCAGCTCCCGCTGGCGCAGCAGCTCCGGCGGGGTGCCGCCGAGGCGCGACACCTCGGTGAGGAACGCGTCCTCCGGCAGGTTGTGCACCGGCGGCCGGGTGTCGGGGACGAACGGCCCGCGCCGCCCCGACACGAGCAGCGCCGAAGGCGGCCTCGAGCCCCGCTCGAGCAGGGCTCTGGCGGTCTCGTAGGCCACGATCGAGCCGAGACTGTGGCCGAACAGGACGTACGGCCGGTCCAGTTGCCCGGCGAGCTCGGCGGTGAGCTCCTCCACCAGCGGCCCCATCCGGGTGTGCGAGGCCTGCCGGGAGCGGCGCTCGCGGCCGGGCAGCACGACCGGCCGCACATCGACCCCGGGACCCAGCGCCTCGCGCCAGGGGTGGAAGAACGAGCTGCCGCCGCCCGCGTGGGCGAAGCAGAACAGTCGCAGGCCGCCGCCGTCGGACGCGGTGCGCGCGTCCTCGGTCCCGGCGGCCGTCCAGGTCACGGACACCGTCAACTCCTCGTCGCTCGGCAGGGAACGGGCGTGCCGCCGCCCCGGGTCAGCGCCACGCGTACTGCCGGTGGTAGTCGCGGACCCCGGTGAAGGTGAGGATCTCCGGGCGGTCGCCGGCCCGGGCCAGCAGCGGCTCCCACGGCTCGGGGTCCACGGTCCGGTTCTCCACCGGCACCAGGCACTCCAGGTTGTGCTCCAGGACCGCCAGGTACTCCTCGAACGTGATCCGGGCGCGGGCCTCCAGATGCTTGCCGATGCCCAGCTCGGCGACGGCCGCGGCCGACCCCTCGTCGACGATGCCGCTGAAGAACTCCGAGGAACAGCCCGACCCGTACGAGAACAGGCCCACCCGGCGCGGGCTCGTCACGACGCCCGAGTCCAGGAGGCTGGCCAGCGCCAGGTACACCGAGCCCGAGCACAGGTTGCCGACCGTGCCCGGATAGATCAGCGACGGGGCGACCCGGCGCGCGAAGTCGGCGTCGACCGTCGCGCCGGCCGCGCCCTGCTCACGCATCATCTTGCGGTGCCCCGCCCGGACCAGACCGGCGAACGGGGTGTGCATGACGAGATGGTCGAAGTCGCGGGTGAAGTCGACATCGGTGACGCGCGAGGCGTAGTCGGCGTACGAGTTCTTGAGACAGTCCAGATACGCGAACAGGGAGCGGTCGACGTCCGCGATGTCGAAGCGCGGCGACGGGCGCGCCGAGTCGAGCGTCTCGTAGCTGTAGTTGCCGAACGCGCCGAGGTCCATGGTCAGCACGCGGGGCCGGTCGCTGAGCAGGACGGCCGCCGCGCCGTGCCCGGCCGCGGGCTCGGAGTACTCCGCCTTCTCGTCCACGACGGCCACGTCCGTGGCGATCACCAGGGCCTTGGCACCGGGGGAGATCCCGGAGGCGAGATAGCCCAGCGCCGTCTGCACCGCGGCGGTCGCGCCGAAGCAGGCCTGCTTGACCTCCAGGAGCCGGCAGTGCCGGTTCAGGCCCAGGTACTTGTGGACGTAGGAGGTGAGCGACTTGCTGTAGTCGACGCCCGACTCGGTGGACGTCACCACCAGCTCGATGCGGTCCCGCTCCTCGGGCGTCAGCGCGTCCACGATCGGCCGGGCCGCGTTGACGGCGTTGGTGACCGGGTCCTCGATCGGCAGGCCGATGGAGCGCTCGGACATCATGAGGTTGTCGATGCGGTCCGGGTCCAGGCCGCGCCCGGCGAACAGGTCCGCGGCGCTGAGCCGCGCCAGCCCGCACCACACGTTCAGCGCCTCGATGCCGTACGCCCCCGGGGCGTTGGTCGTGCTCATCGCGGGGCTCCGCTCAGGAAGTCGACGAGGGAGTCGATGTCGGGCAGGTCGCTGAAGGCGGACATCGGGGCGTCCACCCCGGTGCGGTCCAGGAGCGCGGCGATGATCTCGACCCGGTCCACGGAGTCGGCGCCCAGATCCTTCAGGTGGCGGGAGCCGCCGATGAGGTCGCGGTCCACGCCGGGCAGGATCTCCGTGACGACCTCCTTCACCAGCTCGGCGGTATGCGCCCGCACGTCGATCGGTGCCTGGGTCATGCGTGCCCCTTCGGGTCGTGGGAGCCGTGCAGGTCGTGCACGGTGTGCAGGGTGCTGACGGCGATGACGCGGCCGCTGTCGCGGTCGCGGATCACGACGTCGACGATCTCCTCGCCGGGCGTCGTGGTGCTGGTCCGGGCGTGCGCGCCGAGGACCAGGACCGAGTCCAGGTCGGCGTTGCCGAGGTAGCAGACCTGCTGGTCGACGACGACGCGGCGCAGGAACGCCCGGTCGGAGCGGCCGAGCCGGCGCCACAGCGCGAGCGCCGCCTCGTCGATCATGGAGAAGTAGGAGGCGAAGTAGAGGAGGCCGACGCCGTTGACGTCGCGGACGACGTCGACCGGGTGCTCGATCTCGACGGTCGTGTCCAGCGGCGTGAATCCCGGCTCGTTCGGGGCCCGGAAGGTGTGCGCGCCGCGGGCCTCGCGGTACACGGCGCGCGGCGAGTACGCGGCGGGCAGCGCGGGCAGCCCGTCGTTGCGGAAGTCCGGCGGCGAGGACTTGACCAGGCCCTGGTTGCTGTCCGGGGCGGAGCGCGTCACCCAGCGGTTGAAGTTCTCCACGTACAGGGTGCCGCCGCGCGGCCGCTCGTAGAACTCCGCCAGGTCGAGCGGGCGGTCCGCGCCGGGGGTGCCGGCCCGGTCGACGCGGTGCAGGGTGAGGACCGACTCGGTGCCCTGGTCGTAGCAGCCCGAGGTCACCGTGAGGCGGTCGCCGAAGGTGAGGGAACGCGGGTGCAGCGTGCGGTCGCCGCGCACCCGGAAGTAGTAGAACGCCAGATAGGTGGGGTTGCCGGAGGCGTCGCGGGCGGAGAAGACGTCCGTGCCGCACTGCGCGGTGACGGTCTCCCAGGTCCAGTCGCCGAGCTGGCCGGGGAACAGGGAGCCGGGGCCGCACATGCCGGGCCGCACGGTGACGGTCCGGGTGATGCCGTGTCCCGTGTCCGTGGCGGTCGTGGCGGTCGAGGTGATGGTCATGCCGGGTGCTCCTCCAGGAAGGCGGACAGGACGGCGTTGAACTCGTCGGAGCTCGACAGGCTCGGGAAGTGCCCGGCGTCGTGCACCTCGTGGAAGCGGGCGTCCGGGATGGCGCCGTGCAGCAGGTGGGCCGTCTTCTGCGGGATGACGGTGTCGTGCCGGCCCTGCACGATCAGGGTGGGCACCGCGATGTCGCCGAGGCGGCCGAGCAGGTCCGGTGCGGCGGCGAAGACGTCCAGGTAGCGCAGGCCGGTCTGCGGGTCCATGCTCTCGCAGCGCAGCAGGAGCTGTTCGTAGCGGCCGCGTTCCCGGTCCAGGCGGGCCGAACCGCTGTGCTCCTGCACCCGGTCGAAGTCCTCGCGGGCGACCAGCGCCAGCCGGTTGACCTCCCCGTCGCGGTTGCCGAGCTTGTACGAGCTGCCGATCAGGGTCAGCGACGCCGTGGACTCGGGGTGGCGCAGGGCGAAGGTCTGGGCGGTGATGCCGCCGAACGAGGCGCCCGCCACGTGGACGGGGCCGTCGACGCCGAGGCGCCGCAGCGTGCGCAGGCACAGGTCCGCGATGCCCTCGTAGCCGAGCTCCTCGCAGGCGGTGGTCGAGCCCACGCCCGGGTGGTGGACCACGACGACGTGGTAGCGGTCGCTGAGCGCCGCGAACTGGGGACCGAACAGGCCGGCGCCGATGTTGAACGGCAGCATCAGCAGCAGCGTCGGACCGGTGCCGGCGGTGAACACCTCGACGTCGCCGCCGCCCTCGCCGGCGGCCAGGGGCAGCAACTGCCGCCGGACGCCCGGGTGGTGCTCACGCAGGACCGTCCAGTTGTCGTTGCCGGCGGTGTGGCCCTCGCTCATCGCCTCGCGGATGTCGTCGGGCACCCGGTCGGCCGGGTGGTACGAGGCGAGGGCGGCGGGGCCGTCGCCGGGCACCGCCACCAGGTCCGGGATGTGCCGCGGCGCGGAGAACAGGGCGGTCAGCCGCGCGGTGAGAGTGTCGGCCGCGGCCGCGTCCAGGCCCACCGGAAGCGCGAGCCGCACCAGGGACGAGGTGCCCGTGGTGCCGTCCAGGTGGGCGGCGGAGCGGATCCCCGTGTGCAGGTACAGCCAGGCCAGGAAGGCGGGCACCGGGTGCTCGTGGCCGTCGAGTTCGGGCAGCCGGGCGGTGTCCAGGAGGACGCAGTGCGTCGCCTCGTCGGTGACGACCGGAGCGCCCGCCCCGGCCAGCGCGCGGCGCAGCGCGGCCACGCGCCGCACCCGCTCGCCGGTCTCGCGCACCGCCCACGCGGTGTCCTCCAGCGCCTCGGCCGCCAGCGCGCGCACGGAGCGGCCGGCCTCGGGGCCGCGCAGCGCGATCCGCTCCCGCAGGTGGTGCGCGACGGTCGGGTCGTCGGTGGCGACGATGCCGCCGCAGTCCACGCCGAAGTCCTTGGAGAGGCTGATGGTGACGCTGTCGGCGAGGGAGAACATCTCGCGGGTCACGTCGAGCGGGTCGCGGTCCTGCTGCCCCGGCTCGTGCGCGGCCACGAGCGCCGCGTTCTCCAGGATCCGGGTGGCGTCGAGGACGAGCTGCACCCCGTGCCGGTCGGCGACCTCCCGGACCCCCGTCAGGTTGTGCAGGCTGAGCGCGGCGCCGCCCCGGGCGTTGTTGCTGACCTCCAGGCACAGGAAGGCGACCTTGCCGGCGTGCTCGCGCAGCAGGGTGTCGAGCCGGCCGAGGTCTAGGTCGCCGCGGAAGACCGGTCCCGATCCGGCGGCGCGGGGCGCCTCGACGGGGGTGAGGCCGTGGTCGAGGTGGCTGAAGTACCAGGTCGGGAAGAGGGAGTTGTGCAGGACGACGCCCTGCTGCGGCCAGGCCCGGCACAGGGCCGCCTCCGCCGCGCGCCCGGACGTGGTCGCCACGACGCAGGAGAACGGCAGCAGGTCGAGGCCCTCGAGGGTCTGGCCCACGGCCCGGCCGGCCGCACGGGCGTGCAGCTCGGCGGTGCGGGCGTGCACGAAGGGGCGGTCGAGCTCGGCCCAGGAGTCGGTGACGAGGTCGAACTCGATGTCGGAGGACGCCAGGTGCAGCGGGTTCCAGCCGTGGCGCGACAGCTGCTCCTCGCGCGGCCGGGTGGCGGCGGGAGCGGTCACGGACGCGGCGGGGACGGCTGCGGGTACGGGCGCCGGCGCCGGGGCGGCCTGCGGCGCGGGGACCGCGGAGACCGGAGCGACGGGAGCGGTGGGAGTGGTGGGAGCGGCGCCGCCCACGTCCGGGTCGGCGATCATCAGGATCAGCCGCGAGACGTCCGTGCGCTCCGTGTCCGCCGGCTGGCACAGGTACAGCGGCAGGTTCCTGGTGCGGAACTTGTTCTTGAAGCGGAGGTTGCCGTCACCGGTGAAGATGCCGCGCGAGCGCAGGTCGGTGAGGGCGGCCTCGGCCTCGGGCGCCGCGTTCGGCGACTCGCAGACCTTGGCGCCGAAGCTGCCGCCGAAGCTGAAGACGGTGCAGCCTTCCCGGGCCGTCTGCCGGATGATCTGCACGACGGTGTGGTCGAGGGCGCCCATCGGGGCGTCCTCCGGGTAGAACTCCAGGTCCAGCAGATAGCCGTCCTCGGACGGGATCTTGGTGACGATGACCGCGGCGACCATCCGGTCGTCCAGGTACGTCAGGAACATCCGGTGCCGCTCGGCGAGGATGCCCCGGCCGATCTCCTCGCGGACCGTGGACACGTACGGGTTGACCATGTCCTTGGCGGCGGCCCACCGGTCGATCAGGAAGGTGATCTCCTGGTCGGTGCGCGGGTCGGAGCCGACGGTGTACTCCTCGGTCCGGCAGGTGCCCGCCTTCTCGAACTTGCGGACCGCGTAGCGCAGCCGCTGCATCGGGCCGCCCTCCAGGCTGAAGTCCGAGATGTCCTCCAGGCGTTGCAGGGCGCCGAACGGCGTGGCCGTGAACCGGACTCCGTCGACCTCCTCCAGGCGGATCAGCGAGACGATGTTCGCGCCCAGGCCGTGGGCCTGCCCGTAGCGGACGAACTCCGTGGCCAGCGCGGGCATGTCCGCCGACGGGCCGACGTAGCTCCAGGTGAGCATCGCGTCGTCGCGGATCGAGAAGTTGAAGTACGAGGTGCGGTCCGCGCCCAGGAAGATCAGCGGGGCGATGTCGCGGCCGGGGAGGCCGCCCTCGCGCCCGTACGCGGCCTCCAGGCCGGCGACCGTCTCGGCGATCGCGGGCTGCTCGCGCAGCGCGCTCTTCTCGACGACCAGGGCGCCGCCCGTGTACGGCTCCCGGGCCGTGGTGGTGCTCCTGGCCGGGGTGGCCGGGGTGGCCGGGCCGGCGTCCGGATGCGTCTCGGCCAGGTGCGCGGCGAGCGCGCCGAGGGTCGGGTGGTCGAACAGCAGCGTCTTGCGCAGGGCGCCGAAGACCCGCTCCAGCGCGGCGACGACGCGCAGCATGTCGAAGGACCCGAAGCCGTTGTCGACGAAGGACAGCGCGCCGTCCAGGTCCCGGCCGAGCTCCTGCCGCACGACGTCGCGGACCAGGTCCGCCATGCGCTCGGGAGCGGACGGGGTGTCAGTAACGGTGGTCTCCGGTGCGGGTGCCGGTGCCGGTGCCGGTGCGGCAGCGGTGGGAGCGGCGGGAGCCGACGCGGGGCCGCACAGGGGCGCGACGAACGCGGTGAGCTTGTCGACGGTGTCGTAGTTGTAGAGCTCGGCGGCCTTGAGGTCCAGGCCGAACCGGTCGTTGACGGTGCGGATGAGGTCCATGCGGTAGATGGAGTCGAGCCCCAGCTCACCGAACGGGGTGTCGTTCTCGACCTCCTCCGGGGGCGTGCCCAGGATCGTCGACAACTCGCCGCGCAGCAGGGCCACGAGGGTCGCGGCGACATCCGGAGCGGCCGCGACGGTCTCCCGCGTCTCCGGGCCCGGCTGCACCGGAATGCGCACCGGGGCCGGGGCGGGCGCGGCCGGCGGAGCGGCGGCGGGGGCCGGAGCGGGAGTGACCGGAGCGGGTGTGACGGGTGCGGGCGCGGGCGGCGCGGTGTCCGCCGGACGGCCCGGAGCCGCGAGCCGGATCCGGGGGCCCCGGCGCGTCGGGGGTGTGTCGCTGCGGGCTGTCATGGCGGTCTCCTTGCCGGCGCCGGGACGGGACAGGGGGGTACGGGTTCGGGGGCGGGAACGGGCGGCGTCCGCGCTCCGCACGGGCTCGGGCACGCGCACGTGCTCCCGTACGGACTCGGGCTCCCGCTCGGGCGCGGGGGCCGGCGTGGCCTCCGGCTCGGGCTCCGGGGCGCGGAACCAGTGCCGGGTGCGGGCGAACGGGGCGGTGGGCAGCGGGATCCGGCCCGGTGACGACGGCCACCACGCGTGCCACGGCACGGCCGCGCCCTCGCACCAGAGCTTGGCCAGCAGCGCGGGATCCTCGTCGCCGCGCACCGCGGGGACGTCGCGCCGGGCCGTGTCGGCGGCGGCGTGGGCGGGCAGCTCGCCCGCCGCGTACGTCTCCAGGGCCTGGATCAGCTCCGCCCGGTCACGCACCCGCACGGCGAAGCGGTACCGGTGCTCGGTGCGCCCCGTCTGCAAGGTGTACGCGACCCGGGCCAGGTCGGCCTCGGGCGTACGGGCCAACTGCCCGGCCAGACGCCCGGCGTAGGCGCGCAGATCGTCCGGGTCGCCCGCCGACAGCGGCACCGTGTGCGGCGCGAAGTCCTGCACGGGAGAGACGGGACGCGGCGGACGGTCCTCCAGCACGATGTGGGCGTTGGAGCCGCCGAACCCGAACGAGCTGATCCCGGCGCGCAGCACCCGGCGCCCGTCCGAGGTCAGGGCGGGCTCCCACGTCCGGTGCCGGTCGACGACGCTGAACGGAGTGCCGTCCAGGCGCAGATACGGGTTCAGGTTCCGCAGGTGCAGGCTGGCGGGCAGCTCCCGGTGGCGCATGCTCTGCACCACCTTGACGATGCCCGCGATACCGGCGGCCGTCTCCAGATGGCCGATGTTCGTCTTCACCGCGCCCACGGCGATCCGGCCGCTGTCCGGCACGGCCTCGCCGCGCTCCTCGTGCAGCGTCGCGAACGCCTTCTTCAGCCCCTCGATCTCGACGGGGTCGCCGAGCCGGGTGCCGGTGCCGTGCGCCTCGATGTACGTGATGGTGTCCGGCTCCACGCCCGCCGCGCGCACGGCGGCGGCGACGACACGGGCCTGGGACTCCGGGTTCGGGGCGGTCAGCGAGTTGCTGCGGCCGCCGTGGTTGACGGCGGTGCCCTTGACGACGGCGTAGATGTGGTCGCCGTCCGCCTCGGCCCGCTCCAGCGGCTTCAGCAGGACCGCGCCGACGCCCTCACCGCGTACGTACCCGTCGGCCTCGGCGTCGAAGGTCTTGCAGCGGCCGTCGGCACTGAGCATCCCCGACTGGCTGAAGGACTCCAGGAGCCCCGGCGTCAGGATCACGTTGACGCCACCGGCGACGGCCAGTTCGCACTCGCCGTCCTGGATGGCGCGCAGCGCGCGGTGGATGGCGACCAGGGAGCTGGAGCACGCCGTGTCGACGGCCTCGCTCGGGCCGTGCAGATCGAGCAGGTACGAGACCCGGTTGGCCAGCACCGAGTGCGCGATGCCGGTCGCCGTGTGGGCCTGGACCGCGACACCGCTCTCCTTGAGCAGGTCGTCGTAGTCGTGCGTGGCGACGCCGACGAAGAGCCCGCACGCGCTGCCCGCGAGGTCGGCCGGCCGGTAGCCCGCGTCCTCGAAGACGTGCCAGGCGCTCTGCAGGAAGAGCCGCTGCTGCGGGTCCATCAGGGCGGCCTCGTTGGGCGAGATGCCGAAGAGGCGCGCGTCGAAGGTGTCGACGGAGTCGAGGAAGCCGCCGCGCAGGTCGCGGGTGGCGGCCTTGGCGCGGATCGCGGTGCGGTCCTCGGGGACCGGCCGCACCAGGTCGGTGCCGGCCGCGAGGTGCGCCCAGAACGCGTCGGCGTCCTCAGAGCCGGGGAACACCCCCGAGATGCCGATGACGGCGATCTCCGACCGGGCGGGTGCCGCCGGTGCCGGTGCCGGTGCCGGGGCCGGGGCGTCGGAGGTCCCGGCGGCCGGCTGGCGGTCGGCTTCGACGACCCTCACGGGCTCGGGCTCGGGTTCCAGGACCGGCTCCGGAGCGGACCGCTCCTGGTCCTCCGGGCCGGCGGCGGGCGCGTAGTGGGCCGAGAGTTCCGGCGCGTGATGCTCGGTCAGGTACGCGGCGAACGAGGTCAGGTCGGGGCACTCGAAGAGAACCGTCGGCAGCAGATCGAGCCCGAACCGCTCGTTGACCTTGTTGACCAGCTCGGTCAGCGTGATCGAGTCGAAGCCGAGCTCGAGGAGTTCGGCCGTGACGTCGACCTCGGTCGGGTCCACGAGCAGGAAGCCCGAGGCGAGGACCCGCGTCTCGTCCTCCACGAGCGACCGCAGCCGCTCCTCGTCCAGCGCCGGGCCCGCCGGGGCCGTGACGGCCGTGACGGCCGTGACTGCGGGCTTCGCGGAGGCCGCCGGGGCCGCCGTCTCCCGACCGGCGAGCGACTCCACCACACACAGGGCGGGCAGCTCGCAGGCCAGGCCGCGCACGAACGCCTCCAGGCCGGCCCGGGTGCTCAGCGGCACCATGTTCCAGGTGCGGGCGAACAGTTCGCGGGTCGCGTCGTCCACCGTCATCCCGCCGTCCGCCCACAGCGGCCAGCCGATCGACAGCGTGCGTCCGGAGCGCAGGCCCCGCGCGCGCTGTTCCTCGCGGTCCGCGGCGAAGGCGTTCAGGAAGGCGTTGGCGTACGCGTAGTCCGCCTGCCCGAGATTGCCCGCCTCACCGGACATCGACGAGAACAGGACGAAGAAGTCCAGCGGCTGGTCCGCCGTCGCCGCGTCCAGGTGCACGGTGCCCGTCACCTTCGGCGCGAGCACCTCCGTGAGCTCCCGAGCCGTCTTCTTGACCGCGCGGGCGTCCCGCGTCACGCCGGCCGAGTGGAGCACGCCGCGCAGCGGGCCGAACTCGGCGCCGACCGAGGCCACCAGGTCCCGCACCGACGCGGCGTCCGTCAGGTCGGCGGCCCGGAACAGCACCCGGACCCCCGCCCCGTTCAGCTCCTCGATCCGCGCCGCCGCATCCGGGCCCGGCCGCGAGCGTCCCGCGAGCACGATCGTCGTGCCGTCCACCGCGCGCTCGGCCAGGAACCGCGCGAAGTGCAGCCCGAGCGCGCCCGCGCCGCCGGTGATCAGATAGGCGCCGTCCGCGCGCGGCGTGAAGTCGCACGGCCGGGCGGCCGGCGGCTCGAAGGACTCCAGGTTCTTCTCGCTGCGGGTGCCGTCCTCGGCCAGGGCGACCTCGACGGCGCCGGGGCGCGCCGCGCGCAGCTCGTCGACGACCGCCCGGGCGCCGACGCCCTCGGCCGGGAGTTCCAGCCGGACGCCGGAGAACCTGCTGTGCTCCAGACCCAGCGTGCGCAGCGTCGCGCCCACGGCCACGTGGTGGGCGGACGCGCCCCGCGGGCCACGGCGGTGGGCGAACACGACGCGCAGCGCCGGGCGTTCGGGACGGCCGAGCACGGCCACCGCCGACCACAGGACGAACGGAAGGACCTCCTGGGCCGCACCGGTCTCCTCGTCCGCCAGATGCACGACGGCCTGCGGCAGCAGTCCCCGCTGGGCGAGGTCCTCCGTCAGCCGGGTGTGCTCGGCCGGGTCGGTGCCGCGCAGCGAGTACGCGAGGTACGGACCCGACGTGTCGAGCGCGAAGGCGGAGCCGTCGGCCGCGCACACCACGGTGTGGCCCGACTCCGCCAGCTCGGCGGCCAGTTCCAGCAGACGCGGAGTCCTGGTCCCGCACAGCAGTACGGCGCCGGGGGCGTCCTCGGTGGCCGGGGGCAGCGGGGCAGGGGCCCAGACCGGGGCCAGATAGCGGGTCCGGGTCTCCGGGGCGGAGGCACCGGCGCCCGCACGCGGAGCGATCTCCAGACCGTCCACCGCCTGCAGCACCCGCCCCGAGCCGTCGGACAGCCGGATGTCGAACCGGCGCCGCCCGTTCGCCGCCCCGGCCGGGGTGACCTCACGGATGTGGGCCCAGCTGTCGGCGGGCAGTTCGGCGTGCGCCCGGACCTCCTGGATGCCCACGGGCAGGTACGACTCGTCCTGCGCGCACAGCGTCGACACCGACTGGAGCGCGCCGTCGAGCAGCGCCGGGTGCAGGACGTGCGGCGAGCCGATCTGGCGCTGCACCCGGCCCAGGCTGAGCCGGACCAGGGTCTCTCCCGCGCCGGTCCACAGACCGGCGACGGTGCGCAGCGGACGCCCGTACTCCAGACCGGCCCGCGCGAACGCGTCGTAGAACTCGCACGGGTCGGGGCGCTCGGCGCAGCGCTCCCGCAGCGCGGTCAGGTCGAGGCCGGCGTCCTGGGTGCACGGGCCCGGGGTCAGGACGCCCCGCGCGGCGACGACGGCGCCGGACGGCCCCTCGGCCATGACCCGGAAGGCCTGTCCGCCGTCCGTCCCGGTGAAGCCGAGACGCACCCGCTCGGTGCCCGCGTCCAGGTCGACGGGCCGGTTCCAGCGCACGTCCGTGACCCGGAACGGCAGGCCGAGCCCCGAGTCGTCCGCGTCCGCCACCGGACAGGCCTCACGGGCCAGTTCGAGCAGCGCCACTCCGGGCACCCAGCGGCTGCCGGAGATCCGGTGGTGTGCCGCGACGGCCAGGGCGGGGTGGCTGGCGGCCCGCTCGACGGTGACGTCGTCCGCACCGCCCGCACCGTCCGCCTCCGGCAGCGCCACCGCCGCGGGCTGCACCGCGACCGGCGTCGCCTCGGCGGGCCGCGCCGCGTCGTGGGGTGCGGCCGAGGGGGCCTGCGCGGCCTCCGCCGCGCCCGGGAGCTCGGTCACAGGCCGGCCCGTGACCGGCGCCTCCTGCGCCCCGTCGCCGGGCTTCGCCACGCCCTGCCCCTCGGCCGCAGCCTTCTCCACGGGCTTCTCCGCGCCCGGGAGCTCCGGCGCGGCCGCGGATCCCGCGGCCTCCTGCGTCTGGTCCGCACGCCGCGCCACGTCCTGGAGCTCCGGTGCCAGGTGGTCCGGGTCCGAGGTGATCCAGTGGCGGCTGCGGTGGAACGGGTATGTCGGGAACGCCGCCTTGCGCGGGCGCCGGTCCCCGTTCGCCGTGCGCCAGTCGACGCGGCCGCCGGCGACCCAGTGCGCGGCCGCCGTGTCCCACTGCCGTGCGGTCAGCGCGGCGGCGAGCTCCTCGGCGGCCGGGCCCTCGGCCGGGCCGCCCTTGCGCGCGGTGCCGAGCACGACGCCCGCGCCCGTCCCGTCCTCCCCGGCGGCGGCGAACTGCCGCAGCCGGGCCGAGAGCTGGGCGTGCGTCGTGGCGGTCACCGCGAGCCGCTCGGGCAGCTCACGGCGCCCGGTCCGGCTCGTGTGGGCCAGGTCCGCGAGCGGGACCCGGGCCCCGTCGGGGGTGTCCAGGAAGTCGGCGACCCGCTCCGCGTAGGTGGCGAGGGTGCCGCGGTCCAGAGCGGAGAGCACGAACAGCTCCGGCTCCTGCGCGGCGGCCGCGCCCTCCTGCGGACCGGGGCCGGAGTACTCCTCCAGCACCATGTGCACGTTCGCTCCTCCCGCTCCGAACGAGCTGATACCGGCCCGCCGCGGCCAGCTGCGCTCCACGCCGTCCACCTCGGCGACCGGACGGTCCCAGGGCTCGGCGACGCGCTGCGGCCGGAACGGCGAACCCTCGAAGGCGATCTTCGGGTTGAGGGTGTCGAGATGAATGGTGGGCGCCAGCGTCTTGTGCTTGAGCTGCAGCAGCACCTTCGTCACGGCGGCGATGCCGGCCGCGCCCTCCAGGTGACCGATGTTCGACTTGACCGAGCCGACGGAGCAGAAGCCCTCGTCGGTGGCGCCCGCGGCGCGGAACGCCTTGGTGAGACCGCCCAGTTCGATCGGGTCGCCGAGAGCCGTCCCGGTGCCGTGGGCCTCCACGTACGACACGGTCCGGGGATGCACCCCGGCCCGGTCCAGGGCCTGCTCCACGAGGCGGGCCTGGGCGTTCGGGTTGGGCACCGTGTAGCCGCTGACCTTGCCGCCCGCGTTGCTGAAGGCGCCCTTGACGACGCCCCAGATCGTGTCGCCGTCGGCCTCGGCCTGCGCGAGCGGCTTGAGCAGGACCGCGCCCGCGCCCTCGCCCGGCACGAACCCGTCGGCGCCCGCGTCGAAGACCCGGCAGGCGTCGCCGGCCGAGAGCATGTTGCGGGCGCACAGGGCCGCGAAGTGGGCCGGGTGCAGGATCAGGTTCGTGCCGCCGGCGATGGCCATCCGGCACTCGCCGCGCCGGATGCTCTCGCAGGCCAGCTGGATCGCGCTGAGCGCGGACGAGCAGGCGGAGTCGACGGCGAGGCTCGGCCCCTGGAGATCGAAGGTGTAGGAGACCCGGTTGGCCATCGACCAGTACGCGGAGTGGCCGGTGGCGTAGCGGCCCGAGGGCCAGTCGGTGGCCGCCGCGAGCAGCCCGTACTCGCCGTACATCAGCCCGGCGAACACACCGGTCTGCGGCTCGTGGGTGTACGGGCCGAGGTGGCCGGTGGTCTCCAGGAGCTCCCAGCAGGTCTCCAGGAACAGCCGTTCCTGCGGGTCGATGTCGGCGGCGTCGCGCGGCAGGACGCCGAAGAGCGGGGCGTCGAACATCTCGATGTCATCGAGGAAACCGCCCCAGCGGCTGTAGCTGCGGTGCTTGGCGTTCTTGTCCGGGTCGAAGTTGCGGCGCCAGTCCCAGCGCTCGGACGGGATCTCGCGGATGCAGCTGCGGCCCTCGGACAGGTTGCGCCAGAAGGCTTCCAGGTCAGGGGAGTTGGGGTAGCGGCCGACGACGCCGATGACGGCGATGTCGAGCGCGTCCGCAGCCGCGTCCGAGGGTTCCTGCGGGGCCGGAACCGGAGCCGGGGCCGGAGTCGTAGCCCGGGCCGGCGTTTCGGCGGGAGCGGAGGGCCGGGCCTCGGCCGTCACCGGCACCGTCACGGCAGCGGTCGCCGAGGGCTCGGAGGGCGCGGCGGCCTCGCGTACCGGCGCGCTGGCCACGGGCTCCGGCGGCCCGGCCGGCTCGCCCAGTACCCGGGTGAGCGCCTCCGCGTGCTCGGCGGCCAGGTACTCCGCGAGCCGCTCGATGCTCGTGTGCTCGAACAGCAGCGTCTGCGGCAGGTCGCCCAGATCCTGCTCCAGCCGGTCGACGATGTTCAGGCTGACCAGCGAGTCGACGCCGAACGTCTCCAGCGTCGCTGCCGGGTCCAGGTCCTCGGCGCGGTACTTGAGCACCTCGGCGAACACCCCGGTGACGTAGGAGCGTACGGAGCCGGGCGACACCCCCTCGGCCGCCGCACCCGGCACGGCACCGACGGCGTCCTCGGCCGGCCGCTCCGCCACGACCAGCGACTGCTCGAGGTCGTCCGCGGCGACGCCGGGCAGGCCCCGGGTGCGCACGGTGCGCAGCCCGGCCGCCGCCGCGGCCTCGCGCCACTGCGCGGGCGCCAGCAGCGGCGAGTGCGGCAGCCGGCGCTCCGCGTCCTCGTACATCCACCAGCCGGTCGTCAGGCCGAAGGTGAGGGTGAGGAACTCCGAGAAGCGGGTGATCTCGTTGACGAGCACCAGGCCGCCCGGCCGCAGCAGGGTGCGGATGTGGGCCAGCGTGCGCTCCATGTCCGGGGTGGCGTGCAGGACGTGCGTGCCGAGCACGACGTCGTACGAGCCGGTCTCGACGCCCTGGGCCGCCGGGTCCTGGGAGATGTCGAGGACCTGGAAGGCCAGCATCGCGCCGTGCTCGGGCCCGAACTCCCGCTCGCCGTGGCGCAGGAAGGCGGGGGAGATGTCGGTGTAGCAGTAGTGGGCCTCGGCGTCCGCCGCGGCCAGCGCGGGGAGCACGGTCCGGGAGCTGGCCCCGGTGCCCGCGCCGATCTCCAGGATCCGGGCCGGGCGGCCCTGCTCCGCGCGGATCCGGCGGGCCGCGTCCGCGACCTCCTCGCCGAGCAGCCGGTTGTAGTGGTCGGCGATGGGCTGGCCCTTGTAGATGGGCTCGACCAGAGCCACCGACCCCTTCGGGAAGAGCACGTCCATCGGATTGCGGCGGCCGGCGAGGACCTCGCCGAGCGCCCCGAGGGTCCGCTCCAGGAGCGTGACGTGACCGCTCATCTCCGGGTAGCGGGAGGCGACTTCGGCGCCGTCCACGGGCTCGTCCGGCAGCGTGGCGGGACCGTTGAACACGAGCCCGTCCGCGTCGCCGGTCACCGCGCCGCAGGAACGCAGCACGCTCAACGCGGCGTCGAACAGCCGGCGGTGCCGGCGCACCACGCCCAGCCGGCCGGCCAGCGCGTCGGCCGTGATCCGCTCACCGGCCGCCGGCACGCCGTCCAGGTGCGGGAACGTCCGGCACAGCAGGTCCCGGCTGAACGCCTCGACCCGGGCGAACGCCTCCTGAGCCCGGGTGAACACCGCGACGTCAGCGTCGTCCGCGGCCGCAGCCGCGGTCGGGGCGGCCGCCACGGGTTCTCCGGCGGATGCCGGGGCCGCGCCCGACCGCCCGGGGGTGAGGACGGCGGTCAGCCGCTCCTGGTGCTCGGCGAGGAAGTACGCGCCGACCTGGTCGATCGTCATGTGCTCGAACAGCAGGGTCTGCGGCAGGTCGCCGAGGTCCTGCTCGAAGCGGTCGACGATGTTGAGGCTGACCAGCGAGTCGACGCCGAAGGTCTCGAACGTCGCCGAGGGGTCGA
This sequence comes from Streptomyces sp. NPDC059524, assembly GCF_042749255.1. Lineage (NCBI taxonomy): Bacteria > Bacillati > Actinomycetota > Actinomycetes > Kitasatosporales > Streptomycetaceae > Streptomyces > Streptomyces sp. NPDC059524. The sequence continues at coordinate 38,686 of NZ_JBHYTK010000024.1, forward strand.
GCGCCGCGCTGTCGTACTTGAGGACCTCCGCGAACACCCCGGCGACGTAGGCCCGTACGGCCTCGGCCGACGGAGCCCCGCCGGGGGCGGCGGCCGGTGTGCGGTCCGCCGCGGCCTGCGGGCGCTGCGCCGGGGCCGCGGGCGCCGGGGCGGCGTCGGGCGTTCCCGCGACCCGGATGCCCATGGCGGGCAGCGCCGCGCGGTCCGCCTTCATCGCGAGCGTCTGGGGCAGCCGTCCGGAGACGACCCGGCGCAGCACCGCCATGCCCTCCGCGGGCTCGACGGAGCCGACGCCCAGGCGGCCGAACGCGGCCCTCATACGGTCGTTGGCGACCGCGCCGACACTGCCCCAGAAGCCCCAGTTCACGACGGACACCGGGTAGTCGTGCCGCCGGTCCAGCCACTGCACGTAGGCGTCCTCGAAGGTGCTGGCCGCCGCGTAGTTGGCCTGCCCGCCCGCCTCCACGAACGACACCGCGGAGGAGAAGACCAGCATGAAGTCCAGCGGCTCGGCGCCGAAGACCCGCGCGAACGCGGTCATCCCGGCGACCTTGGGCGCCAGACCGGCGAGGAAGTCCGCCTCGTCCATCTGGGCGATGGTGCGGTCCCGCAGGTCCAGGGCCGCGTGCACGGCGCCGTCGACCGTGCCGAACCGGGCGTGCACCGTCTCCAGGCCGCGCCGCAGCGCCGCCTCGTCGGCGACGTCCGCCGACACGTACAGCACCTCGCCGCCCAGAGCGGCGATCTCGGCGGCCTTCGCCCGGTGTTCGGGCCCCTCGGGGCTGCGGCCGATCCACACCAGGCGGGCCCGGGCGATCCGGGCGAGCAGGCGGCTCAGCGCGAAGCCGATCCCGCCGGCGCCGCCGACCAGGACGTACACCCCGCCCTCGCGGAAGGGAGCCGTGCCCTGGGGTGCCTCGGTCCGCAGCGGTTCGAAGACCCGCTCCAGGCGGGTGCCGTCGCGCAGCAGCACGAGCGGCTCGGTGCCGGGCTCGGCCACGACCCGCTCGGCCGTGCGCTCCACCGCGTCGCCGGTCCCGCCCGTGGCACCCACGTCCACGCAGGAGACGCTCCAGCGCGGACACTCCGACTCGATCGCGCGGGCCAGACCGAGCACACCGGCGGCGTGCGGGCGCACCGGCTCCTGCGCGTCGGCCGGTACCGCGCCGGCCAGGACGATGCGCAGTGCGATCCGGTCCCGGCCGCGGCCCGCGTCCAGCAGCCGCTTGACCAGGCGGAACAGGTCCAGTGCGGTGCGGTCCCGTTCGGCGGGCTCCGTGGTCTCGTCCCCGGTGCGGGCGACGAAGTAGACGGTGTCCAGGGGCTGTCCGAGCACCGGGTGGTCCGCGGCGCCGTAACCGGCCAGCTCCACGGGCGTCGCGCCCGTGCGGGCCGCCAGCGCTCCGGCCAGCTCGGCGGAGTCGGCGGTGTGGACAACGGCCGTCCGCCCGGCCGGAGCCGCCTCGGCGGCGGCCGCCGAGGCGGGACGCCACACCGGGCGGTACATCATCGAGTCGACCGCGCTGTGCTGCGCCCGCAGGGTGAGGCCCTCGTAGCGCACGCAGACCCGCCCGGACCGGTCGGCGAGCCGCACCGTGTACCGCTGCGCACCCGCCCGTTCGACGTGGGCGTACGCGGGAACGGCCGTCGGGTCGAGCACGTCGACGGTCTCGACGGCGAACGGGACCAGCGTCGCGTCGTTGCCGGCCTCCAGCGCGGCGATCGTCTGCTGGGCGCCGTCGAGCAGCGCCGGGTGCAGGGCGAAACCGGCCGCGTCCGAGGGGACGCGCAGCGCGCCCAGGACCTCGTCGTCGCCGAACGTGATCCGCTCCAGGACCCGGAAGGCGGGACCGTAGGAGATGCCGCCGGCGCGGAAGTCCTCGTAGAAGCGGTCCACGGGGACCTCGCGGGGACAGCGCGCGGCGATCTTGTCGAGGTCGAGCGTCTCCGGCGCGGGGGCGGCGCCGCCCACCGAGGCCGAACCCCGGGAGCACACCGCCGCGTCGGCGCCCGCGGTGAGCGCGAAGCGGTATCCGTCGCCGTCCTCGGTGAGGGTCAGGGCCAGGCTTCCGGCGGCGTCGGAGTCGATCAGCCGCAGCCACTGCACCCCGTGCAGCCGCACCGGACCCGCCGGAGCGAGCTGCCGGGCGGCCGTCACGGCCAGGTCGAGTCCCGCCGCGCCGGGCAGCACCGGCCGGTCCCCGATCCGGTGGTCGTCGAGCACCCAGTGCGCGGCGGGCACGGACACGGGGAAGCGGGCCCCGCCCGCGTCGCCGGGAGCGCCCGAGGGCGCGCCGAGCAGCGGGTGCGGACCGGCCTCGGCCCGGTGTTCCGCCTTCGGGGCGGCGGCCGGCTCCGGCGAGGTGATCCAGTGCCGGTCACCGGCGAACGGGTAGGTGGGCAGCGGCACCCGCCGCGGCCGGGCCCCGTGGGGCAGCGTCCGCCAGTCGAGGTCCGCGCCCGCGACATAGGCGGCGGCCAGCCCCTCCAGGGCGGCGACCCGCTCCGTGGCGCTCGCGGAACCGGCGCGCTCGGTCAGCGCGGCCAGAGCCTGCCCGTCCGGCGCCTGGACGGCGTCGCCCGGGCCGGCACGGAAGCAGCCCGGGGCGCTCTCGCGGGACGCCGACTGCCGCAGCTTGCGGCGCAGTTCGGGCAGGTCACGGGCGATCACGGCCGCGCGGACCGGCAGATGGGCGCGCCCGGCGCCGAGCGTGAACGCCACGTCGGCGGGGGCGACCCCGTCCAGGTCCGCGTCCGCGAGCCGCAGCAGCAGCCGGTCCAGGGCCGCCTCGTCACGCGCCGACACCACGAACAGCCGCTCGCGGTCCTCCGGGGCGGGGCGGTCCTCGGGCGCGGGCGGCTGCGCGATCACGGCGTGCGCGTTGGTGCCGCTGAACCCGAAGCTGCTGACCGTGGCGACCCGCACCCCGCCGGAGCCCGGCTGCCACGGCTGCCGGTCGCGCACCACGAAGAACGGGCTGGACTCCAGCGCCGTCTTCGGGTTCGGCCGCTCGAAGGAGGGGGCGGGCGGCAGTTCGCCGTGCCGCAGCGCGAGCAGCGTCTTGAGCAGCCCGGCGATGCCGGCCGCCATCGTCGTGTGCCCGATGTTGGCCTTCACGGTGCCGATGCCGCAGTAGCCCTCGCGGTCCGTGGTGCGGCGGAACACCTCGGTCAGCGCCCGCACCTCGATCGGGTCGCCGAGCGCGGTGCCGGTGCCGTGCGCCTCCACGTAGCCGATGTCCTCGGCGACGACGCCGGCCCGCTCGTGCACGTCCGCGACGAGCGCGGCCTGCGACACGGCGCTCGGCGCGGTGATGCCGTTCGTACGGCCGTCGCCGTTGACGCCGGTCGCCCGGATCACGCCGTGGATGTGGTCCCCGTCGGCCAGCGCCTGGTCGAGGCGCTTGAGCACGACCGCGCCCACGCCCTCACCGAGCACCGTGCCGTCGGCCGACGCGTCGAAGGGCAGACAGCGGCCGCGCGGCGACAGCATGCCGACCTTGCTGGCCCGCACGTGCAGCTGCGGCGTCACCATGAGCGCCACGCCCCCGGCCAGGGCCATCGCGCACTCGCCGCGCTGGATGCTCTCGGCGGCCAGGTGCACCGCCACCAGCGAGGACGAACAGGCCGTGTCCACCGCCATGGTGGGCCCGTCCAGGTTCAGGAAGTAGCCGATGCGGGCAGGCAGCAGCGAGCTGGTGGTGCCGAGGAACGCGTGCCCGGTGTCCGCCCGGCCCGCCTCGGTGAGCAGCGTCGAGTAGTCACCCGGAGCGCAGCCCACGAACACGCCGCAGGAGGTGCGCTCGTCGGCGCCCACCGCGTACCCGGCGTGCTCCAGCGCGGCCCAGGACTGCTCCAGGAACAGCCGCTGCTGCGGGTCCATGACCTCCGCCTCGAGCGGCGAGTGGTTGAAGAACGCCGCGTCGAACCGGTCCACCTCGGGCAGCATCGCCGCCCACTTGCTGTACGTGCGGCCCGGCGCGAGACGGTCGGCGTCGAAGACCCGGCCGACGTCCCAGCGGTCCGCGGGCACCTCTGTGAAGCTGTCCCGCCCGGCCGCGATGTTCTCCCAGAAGGCGTCCAGGTCCTCGGCGCCGGGGAAGCGGCCCGACATGCCGATGACGGCGATGTCGTCCGTGGAGACCGGAGCGGCGGGTGCCGCGGGTGCTGCGGGTGTTGCAGGTGCTTCGGGTGCTTCGGGTGTTACGGACGTGAGGGGTGCGGGGCTGCTGCGCCACAGTGTCCTGAGATGGGCGGCGAGCCGGGGCACGGTCGGGTGGTCGAACAGGGCGACCGGGTCGAGCTCGAGGCCGAACCGCGCGCCGAGCTGCTCCACGATCTCCACGGCGCCGACCGAGTCCACGCCCATCTCGCTGAACGACAGCCGCTGGTCGACCTCGTCCCGCGCCAGGTAGAGACGCGCGCCGACGGCGTCCACGACGGCCGACACCGCCTCGTCCGCGTCGAGTTCGGGCCGTGCGACCGGGGCGACCGGCGCGACCGGGGCGACCGGCGTGGCTGCCGGAGCGGCAGGGGCCGCGGCATCAGTGCTCGCCGCGCCCCGGTCCTCGCGGTCCTGCCGGCCCTCCTGGGCGTGCTTCCAGTCGCCGATCCAGTACGAGCGCTCGTCGAGCGGGTGCGCGGGCAGCGGCACCCGGCGCGGCCGGGGACCGTCGGCGCGGCACTCGTCCCACGCCACCGTGCCGCCGTCCGCCCAGGCGCGGGCCAGCTCGGAGAGCCGGCCGGCGCGGAACAGCTCGGCGGCGTCGGGCACGGGCGCGGGCTCCGCGTCCGGCGCGACCCGCCCCGTGAACACGCCCGCGCCCGTCTCGGCGCCGTCCAGGAACCGGCGCAGCTCCCGGCGCAGGGCGTCCGCGTCGTCGCAGACCACGGCGAGCCGGGCCGCCAGCGGGGCGCGCCCCACCCGCAGGGTGTGCGCGATGTCGGCGAGCGGCACCGCGTGCGCACCGCCCGCCGCGGCCGCCGACTCGGCGAGCTCGGCGACGGACGTCTGGGCGGTCGGCGGCCCGGCGGGCAGCAGCTCCTCGGTCCGGCGGCCCAGTTCGGTCAGGGCCAGCCGGTCCAGACCCAGATCGGCCAGGCTCTCGTGCACGTCGACGGCGTCGGCCGGCACGTCGAGCAGCGCGGCCACCTCACGCGTGAGGCGGTCCCGCACCCCGTCGTCCGCACCGTCGGCCGGGCCCGACAGCCCGTCCAGGTGGCGCAGTTGACGGCGCACGACCTCGCGCAGCGTCTCCTCGTCCCTGGCGGAGAAGACGAGCAGCTGCGGCCCGGTCGCGGGGGTGGCGGCGGCCGCCGGAGCGCTCTCCAGCAGCACGTGGGCGTTGGACCCGCCCGCGCCGAACGCGCTCACCCCGGCCCGCAGCACCTCGGCGCCCGGCGGCGGGGTCCACGGCTGCCGGGCGCGCTGCACGGCGAAGGGCGAGGAGGAGAAGTCGATGTGCGGGTTGGGCTGTTCGCTGTGCAGCGAGGGCACCAGCTCGCGGTGCCGCATCTGGAGCAGGACCTTGGTGACGGCGGCGATGCCGGCCGCGCTCTCCAGATGCCCGATGTTCGACTTCACCGAGCCCACCGCGCAACTGCCCGCGGGCAGGCCGGAACCGGCGAACGCCCGGCGCAGCCCCTCGACCTCGATCGGGTCGCCGAGCGCGGTGCCGGTCCCGTGCGCCTCGATGTAGCCGACGCTGCCGGGGTCCACCTCGGACCGCTCCAGGGCGTCGGCGATCAGCTCCGCCTGCGCGGTCGGGCTCGGCACCGTGAAACCGCTGGTGCGGCCCGAGTGGTTGAGGAACGAGCCCTTGATCACGCCGTGGACGTGGTCGCCGTCGGCGAGCGCCGCCGACAGCGGCTTGAGCAGGACCGCGCCGACGCCCTCGCCGGGCACGTAGCCGTCGCCGTCCGCCCCGAAGGCGCGGCAGCGCCCGTCGCTCGACAGGAAGCGTCCCTCGGCGAGCTGGAGGTACTTCTGCGGGTGCGCCGCCACGTTCACACCGCCCGCGATCGCCATCGCGCACTCGCCGCGCCGGATGCTCTCGGCGGCCAGGTGCAGCGAGGTCAGCGACGACGAACAGGCCGTGTCCACGGCCATGCTGGGCCCGGACAGGTCAAGGCAGTAGGAGAGCCGGTTGGCGACCGAGCAGTGCAGGGCGGTCGGGGCGACCGCGTCGGCGCCGCCGTCGGTGCACAGCTGGTAGTGGCTCCACATGACACCGGCGAACACGCCGACCCGGGTGCGGGCCAGCTCCTCGGGCCGGTACCCGGCGTTCTCCACGGCCTGCCGGCCCACCGTCAGGAACAGCCGCTCCTGCGGGTCCATCAGCTCGGCCTCGCGCCGCGAGATCCCGAACGACGCGGCGTCGAAACGGTCGACGCCGTCGAGGAAACCGCCCCAGCGGCCGTACGTGCGCCCGGGCGCCCCGCGCTCCGGATCGAAGTAGGCGGCGTGGTCCCAGCGCTCCGCCGGCACCTCGGTGACGCAGTCCCGGCCCTCGGCCAGATTGCGCCAGAACTCCTCCAGGTCCGCGGCCTGCGGATAGCGGCCGGCGATCCCGATGACGGCGATGTCCTCACCGTGCCCGTCGGCCACGGGCGCGCCCGACGGAGCGGTCGCGGAGCGCGGGGCGGGCAGCAGACCGGCGATGCGCTCCTGGTCGCCGTAGGTGACGACCGCGCGCGGCGCCCGCCCGGCCAGCAGCCCGAACAGCGCGTCCACGCCCAGGTCCGTGGGCAGGGCGTGCAGCCCGGTGTCCCGGGCGGAGCGGCGCCGTACCTCCTCGGAGACCCGCATGCCGCCGTCGGCCCACAGCGGCCAGCCGATCGCGACGGTGGTGCCGGAGCGGTCGCTCCGGGCGGCCCGGTGCTCGGCGAAGTGCTCCATGAACGCGTTGCCGTACGCGTAGTCGGCCTGCCCCGGGTTGGCGACGGACGCCGACACCGAGGAGAACAGCGCGAAGAACTCCAGGTCGTCGCCGGCGGTCGCCTCGTCCAGGTGCACGGTCCCCGTCACCTTGGCGGCCAGCACGGCCGCGGAGCGCTCGGGGGCCTTGCGGAAGAACAGACCGTCGTCGACGCTGCCCGCGCAGTGCAGGACGCCGTCGAGACGGCCGTACGTCTCGCGCGCGCAGGTCACGGCGGCCAGCACGTCGTCGGCGTGCGCGACGTCGCCGCGCACGTACGTGACCTCGGCGCCGCGACGGCGCCACCCGGCGATCCGCTCGGTCAGCTCGTCGCCCGGCTCGCTGCGGCCCGTCAGGACGAACCGCGCCGGGCCCCGCTCCACCATCCGGTCCACGACCAGCGCGGCCAGACCGCCGCCGCCACCTGTGACCAGGTAGACGCCGTTCGCGCGCCCGGCGCCGGCGGTCGCGGGCAGCGTCAGCAGTTCGTGGCGCACCACCGCGCGGGTGCCGCCGGTGCGGCGCACCTCGTGCTCGGCCGACGGGTCGGCGCACTCGGCGGCCACCAGGCCGGCCAGCTCCGCGGGGCTCCCCGCGTCGTGGCCGACGGCACGGCAGCGCAGCATGGGCGCCTCGGCGGAGAAGGTGCGGGCCAGGGCGCCCAGCGCCGCCTCCTGCGGCCGGGGCCCGGCCGCGTCGTGCGCGTGCAGGAACAGGACGGAGACCGGCCGCGTGGGGCGGGTGCCGGTGACGGCCACGGCCAGCGCCCAGCTCTCCCGGTACGCGTCCGGGACCGTGCCGGGCCCGTCGGCGCGGCCCGTGCGGGCGCAGCGCACGTACGCGGCGGGGGAGACGCCGTCGGTCGCCAGCGCCGTCGTCAGGGCGGTCAGCTGGTCGGGGACGGCGGGGTCGAGACGGTAGTGGTCGGCGGCGATCCGCTGGAAGGCGGAGGCGCGTTCGGCCCGCACCACGCGGGCCGGTGCGACGGCGTCGCGCAGCGCGGCGGCGGTCGCCGCGTCGGCTCCGACGAGCACGATCGCGCCCGGACCGTCCGCGTCCGGCGCGGACGGGGCCTCGACCGGCAGCGGCGTCCACACCGGCCGGCGCACCGCCAACGCGGGGGCCACCTCGGCGGCCTCCGCGGCCTCCGTGACACCGGCGGCCTCGACGGCGCCGGTCTTCTCCTGTGCCGAGACGGTCTCGCGCACGGGCGCGCTGCGCACCTGCGCCCCGAACTCGGCGTACAGGTGGGCGGCGAGCGAGTCGATGTCGGAGAACTCGAACAGCAGCGTCGGGTACAGCGGCGCGCAGACGTACTCCTCCAGGCGGCGGCTGATGTCCAGCATGTGCCCGGAGTCGAGGCCCAGGTCGTAGAAGCCGGTGTCGGTGCGTATCTCCCCGGCGGGCCGGCCGAGGAGTTCGCCGGCGAGCGCGCGCAGGTGGGCGCGCACGGCGTCCGCGCCGCCCGCCCCGGCGCCGCCCTCGGCCCCGGGGCCCGGAACGGCGGCGGCGGGGGCCGGGTCGGGCCCGGTCGTGGCCGGGGCCTCGATCAGGCGGGTGATCAGCTCGGGGTTGCGGATGCGCTTGCAGGTCAGCTTGGTGAACGAGGCGAGGAAGCGGCCCTCGCCGTCGTACAGCAGACAGTCGTTGTGCATGATGTCGCCCGACTGCGCGTACGTCTCGGCCCGCGGCATGTACGCGTACGCGACGCCGGTGAGGGGGCGCGGCGCCCGGAACGACTCGATGAACACGGGGATGAACGGGTCCTGGTCCGGCGGCGGGACCTGGGCGAACGCGGCGATCGTGGAACAGTCCATCTTCGCCGGGTGCAGATGGAAGTGGCCGTCGAGGGCCGCGGCCTCCTCGTCCAGGCCCAGCTCGGCCAGGAGTTCGCCGTCGCCGTGGTAGAGCCGGCCGAAGCAGCGCATCGCCGAGCCGTGCCGGATCTCCTCGGCGCGGCACCGCGCGTACATGTCGTCGAGATCGCTCACCCGGCGGGCCGTCGTGCGCAGCCGGTCCAGGTCGATCGGTCCGGGCTCGGGCCGGTCGAGCAGCACGAGTTCGCCGCGGAAGTTCTCCCGGTACTCCGAGACCGCCGCGCCGTTCTCGCGACGGCGGCTCTCGGCCGTGATCCAGCGGCTGCCGTCCGTGGACGTGGACACCGTGACGCGGATGTCGCGGTCACTGCCCTCGGTGGTGGCGATCGCCTCGTGGAACAGGACGTTGCGCAGCTCGGCCCGCGCCGTGTCGAAGCCCCGGTCGCGCAGGATGCGGAAGACGATGTCGAGGAAGGTCACCCCGGGCATGACGGACACGCCGTGCACCCGGTGGTTCTGCATGATGAAGTCGCTGTGCTCCAGCACGAGATGGCACACCAGCTCCTGGCCCGGCTGGGGCGTGGAGGACTCGTTCACCACTTCCGTCCTTCCTGCGACGCCGCGGAGTCGGCGCCGGTCGGGGTGAGGGGGGCACGACCGGGAGCGGTCGCGGGCTCCTCGAAGGTCAGGCCGAGGATGGAGGCGCCCGGGGTGGGGCGCGGGGAGGCCGGCGGGGGTGCCGTCGGCGGGGCAGGCGGCGGCGCGGCCGCGGACGTCACCGGCCGTGCTGTCCCCGGGACCTTCTCCGGGGCCTCCAGCCACAGCCGGCGGCGGCGGTAGACCGGCGCGGGCAGGGCCGGGCGCGGCCGGTGCGCGGCGGCCAGGGCCGGGTCGAGCTGGCTGACGACGGCGTGGGCGTTGGTGCCGCCGAGCCCGAAGGCGCTCACCCCGCCGACCCGCACCCGGCCCGGCTCCGGCGTCCACGCGTGGGCGGCACGGCTCAGGGCGAACGGGGAGGACGCGAAGTCGAAGCGGGGATTGGGGCGTTCGCAGAACAGCGTCGGAGCGATCCGCCCGTCCCGCACGGCGAGCACCGTCTTGAGGAGCCCCGCCATGCCCGCCGCGCTCAGCAGGTGCCCGACGTTCGTCTTCACGCTGCCGATCGCGCAGAAGCCGGTGCGCGCGGTGTCCTCGCGGAACACCTCGGTCAGGGCCCGCAGCTCGATCGGGTCGCCGATCATCGTGCCCGTGCCGTGGGCCTCGATCAGACCCACCTCGTCTGGGCGCCGGCCGGCCGCCGCGAGGGCCCGGCGCACGACCTTGGCCTGCGCCGCCGGGTTCGGCGTGGTCAGGCCCATGGTGCGGCCGTCGTTGTTCACCGCGACCGCGTCGATCACGGCGTGCACCCGGTCGCCGTCGGCGAGCGCCCGCTCCAGCGGCTTGAGCAGGACGACGCCACAGCCCTCGCCCGGCACGAAGCCGTCGGCGCTCTCGTCGAAGGTGGCGCAACGCCCGTGCCGGGACAGCGCCTTGGCCGCGCTGAAGTCGAGGTAGGGCTCCTCGTCCAGGAGGATGTCGACGCCGCCGGCCAGCGCCAGCTCCGACTCCCCGTCCAACAGGCTCCGGCAGGCCAGTTGCAGGGCCACCAGGGACGACGAACAGGCGCTGTCCACCACGAGGTTGGGGCCGTGCAGGTCGAAGTGGTGGGCGACGCGCGCGGCGATGAAGTTCTGGTCGGAGCCCATGCCCACGGCGCCGCGCCGCTCGCCGACCCGGCGGCCGTACTGCGAGAGGCGGGCCCCGGCGAAGACGCCCACGTCCCGGCCCGCGAGCTCCCGTGGCTCGTACCCGGCGTCCGCCAGACAGTCGGCGGAGCCCTCCAGGAACAGGCGTACCGCCGGGTCGAGGCAGCGCGCCTCGTCCTCGCCCATGCCGAAGGCCTCGGCGTCGAAGTCCTCGATGCCGTCCAGGAAGCCGCCCCACTTGCTGATGCTGCTGCCCGGCTCCGGCTCGGCCCGGTAGAGCGCGCCGGTGTCCCAGCGCGACGCCGGGACCTCGGTCACCGAGCACACCCCGTCCAGCAGGTTGCGCTGGAACGCTTCGGCGTCCGGCGCCCCGGGGAACCGGCAGGCGAGGCCGACGATCGCGACCTTCCCGGCCGTCTCCGCGACGGGCGCGCCCGGCACCGCCGGCGCGGGGGCCGGAGCCGTGACCGGCTGTTCGGGTACGGCGGGCGGGCCGGCCGGCACGCCGAGGGACAGCAGATGACGGCCCAGGCGATCGAGCGTGGGGTGGTCGAGCAGGATCGCCGGGTCCAGGCTCAGGCCCGTCCGCTCCTCCAGCCGCAGCAGGATCTCCCCGAGCAGGACGGACTCCACGCCCAGGTCGCCCAGGAGCGCCGTCGGGTCGAGGGCTTCCTCGGGGATCGCGAGGAGTTCGCTGAACACCGCGGCCAGCCAGGGCGGTCCGGCGACGGGTTGCGCCATGAGGGACTCCTCGGGGACGGGCGGCGGGGGCTGGACGGCCCCGGCCGGTGACGGTTCGGGTTCGGATACGGGACCGGACAAGGCGGCCGGATCCGTGCCGGCGTCCGCGTCGGCGCCGTCACGGGAGCCGAGCAGCAGCGCCGGATCGGCGGGTACGCCGGCGAGCGGCGGGCACACCGCTACGCGGGCCGGCAGCCCGGCGGGCAGGGCCAGCACCCGTTCCAGGGCGCGCAGTCCCTCCTCGTCGCCGAGCGGCCCCACGCCCACGGGCGCGCAGCCGTCGGGCCGGTCCGTGCCCATCCCGGACTCGCTCCAGGTGGGCCAGGCGACCGAGCGGAACCCCGGGCGGCCGGAGCGCGCCCGGTGGTCGGCGTAGCAGTCGAGGAAGGCGTTGGCGGCGGCGTAGTCGAGGACGCCGGCGGCGAGGCCCGGCGCGAGGGCCGAGAGCGAGGAGAACAGCACGAAGAAGTCCGGGCGGTCGTCCGCGCACAGCTCGTCCAGGACCTCAAGGCCCGTCGTCTTCGGCTCCAGCACGGGCGCGAAGTCGGCGAGGTCCTTGCCGATGAACGACGGCCGGCCCACGGGGGCGCGGCCCGCGCAGTGCACGATGCCGCCGACGGGACCCAGCCGCTCGCGCACCTGGCGCAGGAAGGCGTCGGTGCGCTCCCGCTCGCTCAACGGGCCGGAGTGCACCAGCACCTGGGCGCCCAGGGACTCCAGTTCGCCGACCAGCGCCGCCGTCTCGGCCTCGGGCGTGCCCCGGTCGAGGAGCGGCCACCGGTCGCGGGGCGGCAGCGGGCGGGCGCCGGTGAGGGCGATCCGCCGGGCGCCGCGCCGGACGAGGAGCCGGGCCACGCGGGCGCCGATGCCGCGGGTGCCGCCGGTGACGAGGTAGGTGCGGTACGGGTCGGGGCGCAGCGGCCGGTCCCCGTCGTCGGGCAGGACCACCAGGTCGGCGCGGTGCCGCACTCCGGCCCGCACGGAGACCTCGCGCGGGCCGTGCGCGGCGGCGTACTCGGCCACGATGTGCCCGGCCGCCGCCTGCGGCCCGCAGGCCTCCAGGTCCAGGTCGAGCACGGTGCCGGTCACCCGCCGGTACTCGGCGTCGAGCATCCGCACGAAGCCCGCCATCCGGGCGCCGGCGAGCGACGGGGTGCCGCCCGACGGGGCGTGCAGCCCCTCGGTCACGTGCAGCACGCGGCAGCCGCGGCCGCGCAGGGCCCGTACGGTGCGGCGCAGCAGCACGAGCCGCGCGGTCCACACGTTCGCGGGTTCGGCGCCGGTGCGGCCGAGGTCGGTGAGGTCGACGATCCCGTCCACGGCGCCGGGGCCGTCCGCCCGCAGGCCCTCGGCGAACGCGGCGGCCGTGGCCTCGTCGCCGATGGCGGGCACGCCGTCACCGGCGTCGGCGCCGGCCCGGACGAGCGTGACCCGGTCCGGGCCGAGGCGGGCGAGCAGCGCGCGGGCCACGGGCTCACCGGGTGCGGCGAACACGCAGACGACGCGCCCCTCGATGTCCTGCACCGGTGCGAGCGCCGGGGCGGTCCGCCAGGTGCGGCCGAACAGGGCCGTCCCCGAAGGGCTCGGCGCGGGTGCGGCACTCTGCGCCGTGGGCTCGGCGACAGGGGCGGGCACGGGCACGGGTGCGGGTTCGGGGAGCCAGTGCCGGTCGCCGGCGAACGGGTAGGAGGGCAGCGCCACCGGGCGGCGCCGCACGGAGTGCAGTCCGGCCCAGTCGACCGCGCCGCCCGCGGTCCAGTGCCGTGCCAGGCGCAGCAGTTCCGCCTCCCGGTCCGCCGCCGGGTCGAGACCGGACAGCGGGCCCTCGGGAAGGTCGCCGCCGGGAGTGCGGGCGTGCACGCAGCCCGTCGTGTCGCCGGAGACGAACCGGTCCAGGGCGCGGCGCAGCTCCGGCACGTCGTGCGCGACCAGCGCCAGCCGCTCGCGCAGCGGTTCGCGCCCGCACTGAAGGGTGTACGCGATGTCGGCCAGGCCGGTCGGGCCGTTGGTGGCGTCGCCGGACCGGTCGCCGAGGCGTTCGCTCAGCCGGGCCGCCATCGCCCGCAGCCGGTCCTCGTCGAAGGCCGACAGCACGATCAGCTGGGCCGTGCCCGCGTCCGTGTCGGCGTGGGTGTCCGTGACGGCGGGGGAGGGGACGTACTCCTCCACGACGACATGGGCGTTGGCCCCGCCCGCTCCGAAGGCGCTCAGGCCCGCGCGGCGCGGCAGTCCGGTCCCGTCCGGTCCGGTGAGCGCCTCCCACGGCCGGCTCTCACGGACCAGTACGAAGGGCGAACCGGCCCAGTCCACGGCCGGGTTGAGTTCCTCGGCGTGCAGCGACGGCACGAGGGTGCGGTGCCGCAGCTGGAGGATCACCTTGGTCAGTCCGGCGATCCCGGCGGCCGCTTCCGCGTGCCCGATGTTGGACTTCACCGAGCCGATGGCCCGGCGCTGCCGAGCGGCCTCCGTCGCCGCTTCCGCGAACGCCCGGTTCAGGCCGTTGATCTCCACCGGGTCGCCCAGCCGGGTGCCGGTGCCGTGCGCCTCCAGGTAGCCGATGGTGGCGGGGTCGGCGCCCGCGCGGCGCAGCGCCGCGCGGACCAGATCGCCCTGGGCGACCGGGTTGGGCACCATGTAGCCGTTGGTCTTGCCGCCGTGGTTGACGGCCGTGCCCCGGATGACGGCGTGGATGCGGTCGCCGTCGGCCTCGGCCGCCGACAGCGGCTTGAGCAGCACGGCACCGACCGCCTCGGCGGGGACGAAGCCGTCGCCGCCGGCGCCGAAGCTGCGGCAGCGGTGGTCGCTGGAGGCCATCTTCAGCCGGTCCTGCTGGCGGAACTTGTGCGGATGCAGCGACAGGTTGACCCCGCCCGCGAGCGCGGCCGCGCACTCGCCGCGGCGCAGGCTCTCCACCGCCAGGTGCAGGGCCGTCAGCGACGACGAGCACATGGTGTCCACGGCCAGGCTCGGGCCGTGCAGATCCAGGAAGTACGAGACCCGGTTGGCGATGCCGGCGACCGCGGACCCGGTGTCGGCGCTCTCCCCGGTCAGTGACCGCTCGACGCCGAAGAACGGGTACTCGTTGTACATCGTGCCGACGAACACGCCCACCCGGGAGCCGAGTTGCTCGCGGATCCGGGCCCGGGTGCAGCCGGCGTCCTCCAGCGTCTCCCAGACGACCTCGAGGAACTGGCGCTCCTGGGGGTCCATGAGCTGGGCGTCGCGCGGGGTGATGCCGAAGAACAGGCTGTCGAAGCGGTCCACGCCGTCGAGGAAGCCGCCCCACATCCGGTCGACGGGCCAGCCCTCGCGGGCCCGTTCGGCGGGCAGAGGTCCGATGCTGTCGACCCCGCCCGCCAGGTTGTTCCAGAACGTGTCCAGGTCCCGGGCGCCCGGGTAGCGGCCCGCGATCCCGACGACCGCGATCGGCTCCGCCCCGGCCTCTGGGCCGGAGCGCCGCTCGGTTCGCGTCACTGATTGCGGAGCTGACTGCTGTATCGGTTGCGGGATTGTTTGTGGAGTTGTTTGCGGG
>NZ_JBHYTK010000024.1:53537-68179 GCF_042749255.1 Streptomyces sp. NPDC059524
CGGCCTCTGGGCCGGAGCGCCGCTCGGTTCGCGTCACTGATTGCGGAGCTGACTGCTGTATCGGTTGCGGGATTGTTTGTGGAGTTGTTTGCGGGCTTGTTTGCGACTCGGTGTGCGGAGCCGGAGCGTTCCCGGCGGACTGCTGCCCCGACCAGGGCCCTTCGTGGTGCGCCGCCAGGTGCTCGGCCACCCCGGCGAGGTCGGCGTACTCGAACAGGACCGTGCTGGACACGCCCTGGACGTCCCGCCGCACCCGCTCGTTGAACCGGGCCACCAGCCGGGAGCTGAGCCCGTAGTGCTCCAGCGGGACCCGCGCGTGCAGCTGGTCGGCGGCGATGCCGCTCGCGTCGGCGAAGCACTCGATGACGTACTGCCACACGTGGTCCCGGTCCTGCCCGTCCCGCGGGTCCACGGGCGCGATGGCCGGGGCGGTCACCGGCTGCGGGGCAGCGGGCTCCGGGGCGGCGGGCTCGGTCCGGGGCTGCCGGGCGGCGGGGGCCGCGACCGGGTGCGGTACCGGTGCGAAGACATGGACGGGCAGCGGGACACGGCGGGCCGACGCCGGCCACAGCCGGGCGAAGTCCACCCGGTGGCCGCGCAGCCAGTCGTTCACGGCCTGCCGCACGTCGTCCGCCCGCGCCGGCGCCTCGGCGAGCGCCGGGTCGCCGACGCCCGAGGCCAGGCCCGGGTAGGGGCGGCCGTCGAGGAACGCGGTGAGCCCGGCCCGGACCCCCTCGGTGCTGTCGGCGCTCAGCGCCAGGCGGTGGGCGAGGGAGGCCCGGCCGGTCTGCAGCGTCCAGGCCACGTCGTCGAGCCGGGCGGTGCGGCCCGCGCCCGCCAGGTGCTCGCGCAGCCGCCCGGCCGCCACCCGCAGACCGTCGGCCGAACCGGCCGACAGGACCACGGTGTGCGGGGCCCGCCCGGTGTCGACCGCCGTCGTTCCGGTGCGCTCGTCCGCGTCCGGCGCCGCGGTGCCGTGCCCGGGGGCGCGCAGCACCACATGGCCGTACGAGCCGGTCGCGCCGACCGCGTTGATCAGCAGCGTGGCCCGGCCGTCGGCCGCGCGCGGCCGCAACGGGCGCGGCGTGTCGGCCAGTTCGACCGGCAGCGCGTCCCAGTCCACGAGCGGGCTCAGTTCGGCGGCCACCCGGGTCGGCGCGATCTGTCCGTGCCGCAGCTGCAGCAGCGACTTGATCAGCTGCGACATGCCGGAAGCGGCCTCCAGATGGCCGATGTTGGGCTTCAGCGTGCCGACCGGCACCGGGGCGGTGCCCGTGCACCGGGCGAGCACGGAGCCGAGCGCCTCCAGCTCCGCCGCGTCGGCGATGCCCGCGCCGGCCGCGGCGCACTCCACGTAGTCGACGTCGTCGGGGATCACCGAGGCGTCCGCGAGGGCGCGGGCCAGGGAGTCCGCGAGGGCCTCGGTGTGCGGGGCGCCGTAGCGCGGTGCGCGGCCCGCGTGGCCGACCCGGGTGCCCTCGATGACACCGTGCACGGTGTCCCGGGCCCGGCGGGCCGCGCCGGCCGGGCGCAGCAGCACGACGCCGACGCCCTCGCCCGGGTGCCAGCCGCTGCCCTCGGCCGCGAACGCGGCGGGCGAGGCGTCGGCGGAGAGCAGTTCGAGACCGTCGAGCAGGCCCCAGTGGTAGGGGTGGGCCAGCAGGTTCACGGCGCCGACGACGGCCGCGCCGCACTCGCCGCGGCGCAGGCTCTCCACGGCCAGGTGGAGTGCGGCGAACGACGAGGAGCAGGAGGTGTCGACGGCGAGGCTGGGGCCGCGGAAGTCGAAGAAGTGCGAGATCCGGTTGGCGATGTCGGAGCCGGCCGCGGCGATCTGCGCGCTGTCGCCCGCCTGCCACCGGTCGGCGCCCTGCTGCCGGTGGTCGTGCCACATGGCGCCCATGAACACGCCCACGCGCCCCGCCGACGTGCGCAGCGACTCCGCCGTGTGCCCGGCGTCGTCGAGACACTGCCAGACCGTCTCCAGCATCAGGCGTGCCTGCGGGTCCACGTCCGGTGCCTCCTGCGGCGACACGTGGAAGTGCAGGCTGTCGAACCGGTCGATGTGCGGCAGGAACCCGCCGACCGCCCGGGCCCCCTCGGGAGCGGCCTCGGGGCGGGTCGGGGGCGCCTCGGCGACGGCGCTGCGGCCCGTGACGAGACCGTCCCAGAAGGTCTCCAGGTCCGGGGCGTCCGGGAAGCGTCCGGCCATGCCGATCACGGCCGTCGGTTCGGTGACGTGCTCGCCGTGTTCGAGGACGGTGGCGGGAGCCTCGGCCCCGGCGGGTGCGGCGTGCGTCACCGGCTCGGCCCCTGGCTCGGCCACCGGCTCGGCCACCGGCTCGGCCGCCGGCCGCACGGGCTCGGCGAAGAACGGCGCGGTGCCGTGCGCGGAGCGGGCGGGGTGCGCGGCCGCGCCGCCCAGGAAGGCCTGAAGGAAGACGTGGCCCTCGTCCAGGCCCAGGTGTTCGCGCAGCTCGTCCGTGTTCAGGGCGCCGATCGGGCACAGACCCACGCCGTGCGCGGCCTGCCCCAGCATGAGCAGTTCGCCCATGTAGCCGGATTCCAGGGTGAGATAGCGCAGGCTCTCGTCCGCGTACAGCGGCTCGATGCCGTGCCGCTGCCCGAACAGGTAGATCCCGAACCGGGAGCGGTCGAACACCGGCCGGTTGTAGTAGAAGTGCGTCCCGCGGTCCGGCCAGGCACCGGGCCGCAGCAGGCGCAGCGCGTGGCGGGCGGCGTCGTAGTAGTACAGCCCGGCGTCCAGGCCCTCGACGGCGTCCGGCGTCAGGTGCAGGTAGACCTGCACGGAGTAGGTGTCGCCGGCCGACGGGTACAGGGAGCCGGTCCCGTCCGGACCGCCGGCCTGACGCAGCAGGCCGAGCAGGCGGGCGAACGCGCGGTGCTCCACCGGCCGGTCGAGGAAGTCCCGGCGGCTGGACCGCCAGGCGAACAGTTCGGGCTCGAACTCGGCCTCGGGCAGGGCCACTTCAGGAAGCCCCGGCTCCTCGGGGCGCCGGTTCCAGTGCCGCTTCTTGAACCGTTCGCGCTCCTCGGCCGAGAAGAAGTCCACGGAGGCCGGAGGCACCTCAGAGGCGGCCTGCACCGGCTCGGCCACCGGCTCCGGCTCAGCCACGGGCGCGGGCTCCGGTACGGAAACCGCGACCGGAGCCACGCCGCCGCCCAGCCGGGAGTGCACCCAGCGGGCGATCGCGTCGACGGTCGGATTGTCCAGCAGAGCCGACACCGGGAAGCGCTCCTCGTACGCCTTCTGCAGGGCGCCCGAGACGCGGACCATCGTGAACGAGGTCGCGCCCTGGTCCCACAGGTCGGCATCGGGATCCACCGCACCGGTCCCCAGCGTCTGCGCGAACATGCCGGAGATCCGCTCGCGCAGCTCCTCGATCGTGGGCACGTCCGCGCGCGGGCTCGCGTCCGCCGCGGACCGCGGCGCGGCCGCGGGCGTCTCGGCCGGGGCCTCGGACGCGGCACTCGTCTCCGGCGCCGTCAGATGCTCCTTGCCCAGCGGCCAGGGCAGCCCCGCCCGGTCCAGCTTGCCGTTCGCGGTGGCGGGGAACTGGGACAGGAATCCGATGAAGTTCGGCACCATGTACTCGGGCAGCGTCTGCCCCGCGAACGACCGCAGCTCCCGCGCCGACGGCGCCGCCTCGGCCCGCGCCACCACGTACGCCACCAGTGTCCGGTCGCCCGACCCGTCCTCGCGGGGCAGGACCACGGCCTCCTTGACCCCGTCGTGGGCCCGCAGCCGGTGCTCGATCTCGCCCGTCTCGACGCGGAAGCCGCGGATCTTCACCTGGCCGTCCGAACGGCCCTGGAAGCTCAGGTTCCCGTCCGGGTAGTACAGGGCCCGGTCACCGGTCCGGTAGAGCCGCTCCTGCGGATCGTCGTGGAACGGGTCGGGCACGAAGCGGTCCGCGGTCAGCTCGGGCTGGTTCACGTACCCGAGCGCGAGACACTCGCCGCCGATGTACAGATCGCCCTCGACGCCCACCGGGCACGGCCGCATCCGCGCGTCCAGCACGTGGTAGCGGCAGTTGTCGATCGGCCTGCCGTACGGGATGCTGCGCCACGCGGGATCGATCGCGCCGACCCGGAACCAGTTGGACCACACGGTCGCCTCGGTGGCGCCGCCCAGACTGATGATGTCGGCGCGCGGGAACACGGCCCTGACCTCGTCGGGAAGCGACAGTGGCGTGTAGTCGCCGCTGAGGAACACCAGCCGCAGATCGCCCGTTCCGGCGCCGGGGCGCACCGCGTCGAGCAGCGCGCCCACCTGGGCGAGCGTGGTCGGCGCCGAGTTCCAGAAGGTGACCGGTTCCTCGACGAGCACGTCGAGCAGCAGCCCCGGATCGCGCTGCTGCTCCGCGTCCGCGATGTACAGCGCGCCGCCCGCGCCGAGCAGCCCGAACACGTCGAACACCGACAGGTCGAAGCCGAGCGAGGTCACGCACAGCCCCATGTCGCCCGGCCCGAACCCGAAGGTCCGCTCACACCAGTTGAGCAGGTTCAGGACCGGCCGGTGGGCGACCGCGACGCCCTTGGGGCGGCCCGTGCTGCCCGAGGTGAAGATGATGTACGCCGTGTTGTGCGGCTGAGCCGCCGGCTCCGGGTTCTCGTCCGCGTCCGCCGGGTGCGGGCCCGCGACGGCGCTGTCCGCGCACACCGACGGGCAGTTCTCGGGCACCGGCCAGCCCTCGCGGTCGGCCGTGACGACGACCGCCTCGGCGTGCGCCTCCTCCAGGATGACCGCCGCACGCTCCGCCGGGAGATAGGGCTCCATCGGCAGGTAGACGCCACCGGCCTTGAGGATGCCGAGCACCGCCGCGACCATCATCGGACCGCGCGGCACGCTGACCGCCACGACCGTCTCCGGCCCCACGCCCTGTCCGGCCAGCCGGGCCGCGATGCGGTTGGCCCGCCGGTTCAGCTCCCGGTACGTCATCGAGCCGCCGCGCCAGCGCAGGGCCTCCGCCTCGGGCTGCGCGGCCGCGCGCTCCTCGAACGGCCGGTGCATCAACCGCTCGCCGTCGAACGGGAACTCCGTGTCGTTCCACGTGTGCAGGATCTTGTGCAGCTCCGCGCCCACCGGCACTCCGTCCTCGTCCGTGCCGTCCGCCTCGGCCGGGTGGGAGATTGGCGCCGCGGTCTCCCGCCAGGCCCCGTCGTCCTCGGCGAGCCGGGTCACGGCCCGCGCGTACGTCTCGTACAGCTCGTCCAGTCCCTCCCGCGGCGCATGTCCTTGCGCGGTGTCCCAGGACAGCCGCAGCCGGCCCGCGTCGAGCGTCGTGATGCAGTCCAGGAACACGTCCGGGGTGCAGCTCAGCCACGGCCCCTCCCGCACCGCGGCGGGCAGCGGCCGGCCGGTCAGGTCCAGGACGCAGGTGTAGACGACGGGATAGCCCGCGCCGCCCGAACGCGCCACGGCGCGGCGCAGCTCGGGCAGACCGCTGCCCCCGACCGCCGCGTCCCGCTCCAGCGCGTCCTGGTGGACCCGCGCCCGCTGCGCGAACGGAAGCTCGCGCGGTGGGCACGGCAGCCAGCTCAGCTTCGTGAACTCGCCGGGCCGCCGCGCGTCCAGCGCGTGGTCCCAGCGGACCACCGGCACCGCGAAGTCCGGCCCGAACCGCTCGGCGAGCACATCGGTGAACGCCGTGAGCAGCGCCGCGTCCAGGCCCACACCGTGCCGCTCGCAGCGTTCGGCCAGCGGCCGCAGCGCGAGGGCCGCACCGTCGAGCCGGACCCGGCGCTCGGGCCCCGCCGCGGCGTCCGGCTCCGGCAGCGGCACGCCCGGCGGCAGGTCCCGCAGCACCCGGCTCCAGTGCCCGGCGGCCGCGTCGCCGTCCGTGCCGGCCGGGTCAGCCCCGGTGGCCCGGACGAGGACGGGCTCCGCCGACGGATCGGCGTACAGACGCATCAGTTCACGGCCCGTCAGATGAATGCTCCGGGCGTCCGCCAGCGTCAGGTCCACCGACAGCAGCACCGTGTCGCCCGCGTCGCCGCGCACGACCCGCACCTCGAACTGCGGATGCCGCCCCAGCGGGAAGGGGCACGCCGCCATCGCCTCGCGCACCGTCTCCGCCGGGACGCCCTCGACGACCGGCACCGCCCAGCGACGGGGCGCCCGCGCCCGCACCGCCACGGCGCCGTCCTCGGTGACGGCCGAGCGCAGCACCTCGTGCGCCTCCGCCAGCCGCACCACCGCCGACTCGAGCCGCAGCGGGTCCACCCGCTCCTCGGTCTCGTACGACACCACGACCTGGCAGCCGCGCCACGGGCCCGGCTCACCGGCCGCCCGGGGCACGAAGTACGCCTGCTGCAGGTCGTTCAGCGGCCGTTCGGCGACCGGGCCGTCCACCGCGGCCGCCCGCAGTCCGTTGCACAGCGACGCGAACGCGGCGTCCACGACGCCCGGGGCGAAGCACGCGTCCGCCGTGTCCCAGCGCACGTGCAGCGCGCCGTCCTGCTCCCACATCTGATGGTCGAGCCACACCCCGGTGGTCTGACTGACCGCGTACACCGGCGCCGCCCCGAAGCCTCGCTCGCGCGGACGGCCCGCCGTGTCGAGCATGCTCGTGAACACCACGGGCAGCGGCCCGGGCCCGGCGTCGCGGCCGCGCAGGGCCCGCTGCGCGCTCACCCCGCACACCGAGGAGTGCTCCACGGCCTGCCACAGCCCGGCGTGCGTGAGCCGGACGGCCTCCTCGAACGAGTGCCGCCCCGAGGGCACCGCCTCCACGAACGTGGTCGCCGTGAACGGGCCCACCAGCAGGTCGGCCCCGGAGGGGAGGTGCGGGCGCCGGCTCGTCGTCACGACGAGGGAGTACGGCCGCTGGTCACCGTGCCGGTCCAGGGCCTCGGTGAACACGGTCAGCACCAGCGAGGTCGGCGAGACGCCCAGCGCCTGCGCCCGCTCGCGCAGCGCGTCCCACTCGCCGGGCGCCAGACGCGCGGTGCGGCTGCTGCGGCGCACACACGAAAGCCCCGCGCCCCGCTCCGGTTCGGCGTCGGTGAACAGGCCCGGGGCGCCCGGCAGTTCGCCCAGCCGGCGCACCCAGTGCTCCAGGTCGCGGCGGTGCGCGGCGCCGCCGCGGGCCGCGTCCAGGGCCACGACGCAGTCCCGCACCGACAGCGAGGCCGCCGGTGCGGGAAGAGTGTGCCGCGGGTCGGCGTAACACGCCTCCCACTGCGCGGTCAGCAGGTCCAGGCCCTGCCCGTCGGTGACCATCGCGTCGATGCCGAAGTGGACGCGCCCCGTGCCGTCCGGGCCGAGGGTCACCTCGACGGCGAACGGGGGACAGGCGTCGGCGGGGAACAGGTGGTGGGACATCCGGGCCCGCACGGCGGTGGCGGTCGCGCCGAACGCGGCACGGTCGGCGCTCTCGCGCACCGGCATCTCCCACTCGGGGGCCCGCTCGGATATCCGGACGCGGCCGTCGTCGGTGACGACCGACCGCAGCATGTCGTGGTGCTCGACCAGCCGCTGCCACGCGTCCCGCAGCCGGTCCGGGTCCAGCGCGGGGACGTCGAACTCGCGGTACAGGTGGCAGCCCGCCGCGTCCGCCTGCAGCTCCGGCTCCTTGCCGATCAGGTACGACTCCTGCAGCGGGGTCAGCGGGAACGGCTCGTGGCGGGCGCCGGGATCCGCGACGACCTGCGCGCCGACCGCGGCGCCGCCGTCCTCGGCGTCCGCCGCGCCGGCGCCACCGGCCGCGTGCTCGGCGACCCGGCGCGCGTACGCGCCGATCGTGTCCGCCTCCGCGAGCCAGCCGAGCGGCACGTCGGCCGCGCACTCGCCCTGCACCGCGAGCCACAGCCGGGCCGCCGTCATCGAGTCCAGGGCCAGCCGGCCCACCTCGGTGCCGGCGTGCGCGGGCGGCTCGCCGGGCCGGGCCTCGGACAGGACCCGGACGACCACGTCCGTGACCCGCGCGGCGAGACCGTCGCCGACCTCGCCCTGCTGCCCCGCCGGGCTGGTTCCAGGCTCCATATCCGCTCCCCCTGGGAAAGACCACGGTTGCTGCGCCGTGACGCACCCTAGGAAGCAGCACACCCGCGGCCCCGCTCAGAAGTGAGCGGTCCCGCGGGCGGCGAACGAAGGGCGAGCGGACGCGGAGCGGTCGGCGAGCGGAGGACCAGTGGCGGACCAGCGCGGGGCGAGCGCGGAGCGAGTGTTTCTCTAGCGCAGCGGGGCGAAGGAGACGTCGCCCATGCTCTGCTCCACGAACAGGCGGTTCCAGGTGCCGCCGCCCTTCTCCGGCGCGATGATCTCGTCGAGATAGATCGCCCGGGTCGCCTCGTCCATGCGCATGTGCATGTCGATCAGGTCGTAGTAGGCGTCCTCCGACTTCATGTGGATGAGCCAGTGCACCCGGTCCGCGGGCCCGAACGCCTCCTCGTACAGGAACGACGAGGCGATCCCCGGCAGCCGCGTGTTGATCGACTCGGTGATCTTCCGGGCGAACAGCCGCGCCTCGGCCCGGAAGGCGTACTTCGGCTGGGCCACCCGGTGGATCATCCAGCCGGCCGTCGACGAGTTGAGGGTCTGCTCCGCGCTCATCGACGTCTGCCGCTGCGCCGGCGGCACCCGCAGGTCCGGAGCCGCCGCGTCGATGACGGTGCCCTCCGGCAGCGCCTCGTCCGTGCCGTACATGCCCCAGTGCTGCGGTATCAGCGCCGTCTCCGAGAACGAGCCGTCCACGAACATGCCGTGCCAGTCGGTGCCCGCGGCCGGGCCCTCGTCGCCGTCGAGCAGCCCGGCCAGCTCCCGGTGCCCGCTGAGCCGCGGCAGGTTGATCAGCCAGTGCAGCCGGTCGCGGGTCCCGAACGTCTCCTCGTGCACGGTGACCGTCGTGCGGCCCGCGAACTTCTCGTTCAGGTAGGCGGCCTGCTCCAGGGCGATCCGGCGCCCCTCGGCCCGGTGGGCCTGCTTGAGCTGCGCGGTGCGCTCGACGACCACACCGGAGTTGGTCGAGTGGAAGGTCAGTGCCGTCATGTTGGCTCCAGGTATGCAGGTGTCAGGGTGATGCGGTGTGACGAGGGTCGTGGGGCGTCGCGGGGTCAGCCGACGGCGCCGAGGACGCCGGCGGCGCCCGTCATCAGCCGTTCGGCGATCAGGTCGACGTGCCGGGCACGCCAGTCCTCCAGAGCGGTCCCGCGCACCACGTGGTTGAACGCGCCGATCGCCGGGCCGCACTGGATCTGGTAGTTGACGCGCTGGGCCGGATCGCCCTCCAGGGCCCAGCGCACGGAGCGGGCGAAGTACCAGCGGAAGGCGAGGGCCATGCGGTGCTTGGGCAGCCGGTCCGCCTTCTCGATCTCCGCGTCCCGCCCCCGGCCGAGGTGATAGGCGCGGGTCTCCGCCCACACCTCGTCGAACGGCCGCTTGAAGTAGGTCTCCTCGACCGAGCGCCGGGTCGCCGGGTCGATCGACTCCCAGCTGTCGTGGCTGCGGTAGAGCTGGTACAGCTTGTTGCCGCGGGCCGCGAACAGGGTGCCCTTGCGGACCACCTGGACCCGGGCCCCGATCTCGAACATGTCGCCCGCCGGGGCGTAGGCGGTGTCCTGCACGTCGAGGCCGGCGAGGATGTCCTTGACCGCGTCGGAGGTGCCCGCCTCGGGCGAGCACTGGTTGACCGTGCCGGTGAGGACGAAGTCGGCGCCGAGCACGAACGCGGCGGCGACCGCCTCCGGGGCCCCGATCCCGCCGGCCGCGCCGATCCGGATCCGTTGCCCGTAGCCGTGCCGGATCATCGCCGCGTCGCGGTGGCGCAGCATCGCGGGCAGCAGGGTCAGTGCCGCGCCGCCGTCGGTGTGCCCGCCGGAGTCGGACTCGACGCAGATGTCCTGGGCGACGGGGAGTTCGGCGGCGATCTCGGCCTCGAGCGGGGTGAGGTGCCCGTCGGCGAGCAGCTTGCGCAGGATCGGCTCGGGGGCGGGGCCCATGAACGCGGCGGCGACCTCGGGCCGCGACACCTTCGCCAGCACGCGCCGTACGGCGACGGGTCCGCCGGCGTCGTCACGGTGCGCTCCGGCGAAACGGAACCGGACGACGGCCGGGGTGAGCTGGGTGAAGCCGGCGGCCTCCACGTCGTGCACGTCGTGGCGCAGGCACAGGTCGACGACGGCCTGTTCGTAGGCGGGGTCGTCGATGGAGTGCAGCAGGTTGACGCCGTAGCGGCCGTCGGGGCCGAGCGCCTCCTTGATCCGTACGACGGCCTTCTCCACCTGGTCCAGGGCCAGGCCGCCCGCGCCGAAGAAGCCCATCAGCCCGGCCCGTCCCATCCGGATCACCAGGTCCGTGGAGGCGATGCCCCGGAACATGGCGCCGGCGAGATAGGCGTAGCGGATCCCGTACGCGCGGCGGAACTCCGCGCTGCCCAGCTCCTCGGCCCGCAGACCGCCGGAGGCCGGTGCGGCGGTGGCTGTGGCGGTGGTGGCCGGGGCGGGAGCCGAAGGCGCGGTGGCCGTCGGGGCGGGTGCGGCCGGGGCGGGCGTCCGCGCGGCGCGTTCCGTACGGCCGCGCTTCCACAGGTTCGTCAGGACCTGCCCGGGGCCGATCTCCTCGACCGCGTCCACGCCGTGCGCGGCGAGGTACTCCATGGTCTGCGACCAGCGCACCGGGCTCTCGATCTGGCGGGCCAGCAGACCGGCGATCTCGCCGGGGCCGTACGGGCGCGCCGTCACGCCCGAGACCACGGTGCGGTCCGGGTCGGCGAAGGTGAAACCGGTCAGGAATCGGGTGAACTCCCGGGCGGCCGGGCGCATGTGCCGCGAGTGGAACGCGGCGCTCACCCGGACCGGCACACAGCGCACGCCCGGCCGCGCGGACAACGCCGCCGACGCCGTGCGCAGTTCGTCCAGCGGGCCCGAGAGGACGGTCTGGGCGGGCGAGTTGTAGTTGGCGACGTCGACCCCGGAGGCACCGGACCGCGCGAGCAGCCCCGGGACCTCGTCGCCGTCGACGCCGACCACCGCCAGCATCCCGCCGCCCTGCACCCGCCCCATGAGAGCGCCCCGCTCGCGCACGAGCCGCACGCCGGTGGCGAAGTCGAAGCATCCGGCGGCGAACAGCGCGCCGTACTCGCCCAGACTGTGCCCGGCCAGGAATCGGGGCTCGGGCAGGGCCGGGTCGCGGGCCAGCCAGGACAGCGCGCTGACCACGAACAGCGCGGGCTGCGCGTACTCGGTGCGGTCCAGGCGGCCCTCGCCCCCGGTGCGGCACAGCTCCTCGATCGAATGGCCGAGGATGTCGTCGGCCTGCCGGGTCAGCTCGGGGAAGCGGGCGAACAGCCCCTCGCCCATGCCCTTGCGCTGCGATCCCTGACCCGGGAACACCAGTGCCACCATCGCGTCGTCCCTCCTGGCTCGGCCCCGGTCAGGGCCGGGGCGCCTCCCAGGGGAGCCGCCGCGTAGTCGTGTAGTCGGTGATGCGGCGCCGCGCGACGGGCGAGTCGATCAGCCGGGTGAACTCGCGCAGCGCGAACTCGTCCGTGTCCTGCGTGGTGAACCACATCGCCTGGAAGTACCGCTTGAGCTCGCCGATCGTGACCGGGTCGAGCCGGGTCAGCCGGACCAGCAGCTTGCGCACCGCCGCCTCGGGGTCCGGCACGACCTCGTCCACGAGCCGGAACTCGGCGGCGCGGCGGGCCGGCACCGGCTGGGTGCTCAGCGCCATCGCGTACGCGGGCTGGTAGCCGGTGCGCCGCACCAGCACCGGCAGCACACAGCAGGGGACGAGGCCCCACAGGGCCTCCGGCAGGCTGAACTCGCTGCGCTCGGTGGCGATCACGAGGTCGGCGGCGGCCGCGAGTCCGACGCCGCCGCCGGCGACCCGGCCGTCCACACAGGCGACGACCGCCAGCGGGGTCCGGCCCAGGCGCCGCATCAGGGCGAGGAACGCGGCCCCGCCCTGGTCGGCGCCCGAGGCGTCGGTGACGGCCTCCTCGAAGTCGAGCCCCGTGCAGAACGTGCCGCCCGAGCCCTCGATGACGAGCACCCGGCACTCCGGGTCGGCCTCGGCCCGGTCGAGGGCCGCCTCCAGGGCCCGGAGCGTGCCGCCGCCGAGGCTGTTGAGGCCGTCGGCACTGGCGAGCGTGACCCGCAGGACGTGCGGCTGTGCCGTCAGCCGCACGCCGTCGTGGACCGGGCCGGTGGCCGTCACGGTCGCGTCCGCCCTCAGAACCAGGAGGGCGAGCCGGCGTGCAGCGGCGTGAGCACGACGTCCTGGATGGTCGGCGACACGAAGGTCTGCTCCCAGCCGCCGCCGCCCTTGTAGTCCGGCACGAACTGGCGGTCGGACAGGGCCTGGTAGCCGGCGTCGTGGCGGCTGAGCTCGACCAGCTTGCGGTAGGTGTCGAAGCTCTCGAGGTGGATCATCCAGTGGATGCGGTCCTGCTGGCCGAAGGTCTCCTCGTACAGGTAGACCGTGGCCTCGCCGGCGAGCGCGCGGTTGACCTCCCTGGCCCAGGCGAAGGCGAACTCGCGGGCCTCGGTGCGGAACTTGAACGCGGTCTGCGCGGTGCGCAGGATCGTCAGGCCGCTGTCGACGGAGCTGCGCATCTGGTCGTCGGGCAGACCCGTCTGGTGGCGGGCCGGCGGGACGAAGGTGTCCGACGCCTCGTGGTGGTCGTCGTGGCCGTGGTCGTCGTCGTGCTCGTCCAGGCCGTGCTGCGGCACGTAGACGCGCTCCTTGAAGGAACCCTCGACGAACATGCGCTCCCAGTTGCCCGCGCCCTCGGCGGCGGCGATCCGGTCCGCCTCGGTGATCTCCTTGAAGCTGCGGTCGTGGTCGGCGACCTCGAGGAAGCGGCTGTAGTCGTTCGGCTGCTTCATGTGGATCAGCCAGTGGAGGCGGTCGGCGGTGCCGAGGATCTCCTCGTGCACGACGATCGTCGCGATCCCCTCCATCACCTTGTTGAGATGGCCGACCAGGTCCGTGGCGAACTCACGGCCCTGAGCGCGGAACGCGTGGTTGAGCTGGCCCGCACGGTGGATGATGAATCCCGCGTTGCCGGTGTGCAGCAGGCCGGAGTCGGATCCCAGGGGGCCGCTGTGGGCGGGAAGAAACGCGCTCCGGGCACCGCTCGCCGCGTCGGTCATCGCTCAGTCTCCTTCGTCGCACTGGTGAAGAGGCGTAGGAGCCCCTGGAGTCCGACGCTAGGGAGCGTCAGCGAGGGGCGCCGCTCACAATTGAGCGAGGCTCCGCCGCGGCGAAGAACTCGGCGAGCAGAGCGGCCACTTCGGCGGGCCGGTCGTACATGGAGTGGTGCGTGGCCCCGGGGAGCAGCTCGTGGCGGGCCCGGGGGAAGCGGCCGGCGGCCAGCGCGAGGCGTTCGGGGGAGGCGATGCGGTCGAACTCGGCTCCCACGCACAGCACCGGCACGTCCACGTCGCCCGCGTGGGCCAGCGCGTCGTCGGCCCAGTAGTCGAGGAGCTGGCGCGCGTACGCGACCAGGACGGCGTCGTCCGCGAAGGGGCGCAGGAGTTCGGTGTCCAGGGCGCGGGCGGGCCGGGCGAGGACCTCCTCGGCGGCCTGGTGCGGCGGGGTGTCGTCGGGCAGCGGCGCGGGGGCCCCGGTGAACAGGGTGCGCAGGCGGCCGGCGAGGGCGGGCCGGGCGGTCACCGCGCGGCACAGCTCCTCGAGGTTGCGCTCGTAGGGGGTGTCGGGTTCGCGGCCGGCCGCGTCGCCGGTGTGCCGGAACGAGCCGTGCAGGAAGACCATCGAGCGGACGGCGCCGGGGCGCCGGCGGTGGAAGGCCAGGGCCGTCTTGGGGCCGCTGCACCAGCCCACGAGGTGGCACTCGCGTGCTCCCTCGGCGGCCAGGACGGCGGCGAGGTCGTCGGCCTGGTCGCGCAGGCGCAGCGGACGGCTGTCCGGCGCGGTGCCGCGCGGTGCCCAGGTCAGGACCCGATGGGTGCGCGCGAGCACGGCCATCAGGGGGTGCCACAGGGCGGTGCCCATGCCGAGCGCGTTGACGAGGACGATCGGGGGCCGGTCCTCGGTACGGGGGCCGGCCGCGAGGTAGGGCAGGACGCCGCCGAGGACGCCGACGCGCTCGGGGGCGGCGGCGCCGATCCGGTCGGCCTCGCGCGTGACGGCGGCGCGCCGTTCTTCCTGGAGGCGGGCGAGCGCGGCCGCTTCCCGCGCGGAGGGCGGTGGGGCGGCCGGCCGGGGGCCGGAGCGGGTGGCGCGGGCGGCCGCGAGGCGGTCCACGGCGGTCAGTTCGGCCTCGTCGGACACCGCCTCGACGGTGAGCGCGTAGGTGTCGCCCAGCAGCCGGGCCAGGGACGCCGCAGCCGTCTCGTCGCCGCCGGCCGCGAGCAGCCGGGCGGGCAGGCGCAGCGGCCGCCGGACGAAGTAGTCGTCCTGCCGGGCCCGTACCTCGGTGACGGTGTCGTGCACGGCGTCGAGGAGGGACCGCAGCGGGCCGGCCTCGCTCTGCGCCGGTTCGTCGGGTGCGGCCCCGTCCTGCGTCGCTCCGCTCCGCGCGGCTTCGTCCCGCGCCGCGGATGCCCGCACCTCGGATGCCTCCAGCGCGTCCGTCATGACGGCCGTCCCTCCTTCGTCTGCTGCACGCCCGGGGGCACGGAGCCCGCGGCCGGGGCGGTGCCGTGGCATGCCC
>NZ_JBHYTK010000025.1:0-20469 GCF_042749255.1 Streptomyces sp. NPDC059524
TGCGGGCGCCGCGCTGGGCGCGCGCGCGCGTCTCGGGCGGGGGCGCCGCGGCGCCGCGCGCGGGCGCGCCCCCCCCCCCCCCCCCACCCCTCGGGGAGACCCTGCGGACCAGGTCAGGAAGCGGTCATCCGCTCCGCGACGTCCTGGTGCTTCGTGAGCCAGGCGGCGACGGCCGCCTCCTCCTTGCCCTGACCGCGGTTCTTGATCTCGGCCTCCAGGGAGCCCAGTTCGTCCTCGCTCAGCTCGAAGTTCTTGAACCACTTCGTGAGCTGCGGGAACTTGTCGGGGAACTCCTTGTTGGCGATCGTCCGGATGGTGTTGCCCTCACCGAACTTCTTCTCCGGGTCGGCCAGCTTGGTCAGCTTGTACTCGCTGTAGGCCCAGTGCGGCGACCAGAGCACGACCGCGATCGGCTCCTTCTTGGCGTAGGACCGCTTGAGCTCGGCGAGCATCGCCGGCGTGGAGCCGTCGACGACCTTGTACTCCTTGTCCAGGCCGTAGCCCGGCAGCACGTCCTTCTTCAGGAGGTTCATCTCGCCGGTGCCCGGCTCGATGCCGATGATCTTCCCGTCGAAGGTCTTGCCCTTGCCCTTCAGGTCCGCGAGGGACTTGACGCCCTTCACGTACGAGGGGACGGCGACCTCCAGGGAGGTCGGGCTGTACCAGCTGCCCAGGTCGACCAGGTTCTTCTTGCTCTTGTCCCAGTAGTTCTTCTGCGCGTACGGCAGCCAGGCGTCGAAGTTGACGTCGAGGTCACCGCTGGCGAGGCCGGTGTAGACCGGGCCCACGTCCATCTGCTTCAGGTTCAGCTTGTAGCCGCGCTTCTCCAGGACGTTCTTCCAGAGGTACGTGACCGCGACGTCCTCGTCCCAGGGGAACCAGGCGACGTTCACCGGGTTCTTGGCCTCGGCGGGCGCCGACTGCTTCTCGACGGGAGCGAGCTTGTCGACCAGGCCCGGGTTCTGCTTCAGCCAGGTCTTGACGGCCTCCTGCTGCTTGCCCTTGCCGGTCGTGTTGATCTGCGCCTCGAGGCTCGTGAGCTGCTTCTCGTCGAGCTTGAAGTCCTTGAGCCACTTGCCGACCTCGGGGAACTCGCTGCCGAATCCCTTGCGCGCCAGCGTGTGGATGCCGTCGCCCTTGCCCCAGACGCCCTTCGGGTCCTTGAGCTTCTTGAGCTTGTAGTCGTTGTACGCCCAGTGCGGCGACCAGAGCGGGACGACGATCGGCTTCTTCTTGGCGTACGCGCGCTTCAGCTCGGCCAGCATCGCCGGCGTGGAGCTGTCGACGACCTTGTACTCCTTGTCGAGGCCGTAGGCCTTCAGCACCTTGCTCTTGAGCAGCGCCGACTCACCGGCGCTGGCCTCGATGCCGGTGACCTTGCCGCCGAAGAGGTCGCCCTTGCCCTTGAGGTCCGCGAGGGTGTTCACGTCCTTCATGTAGGCGGGCACGGTCAGCTCGAGGGAGGTCGGCCCGTACCAGGACCCGAGGTCCTCCAGGTCCTTGCCGTACTTCTTCCAGTACTCGGCGTGCGTGACCGGCAGCCAGGAGTCGGTCTGGAAGTCGATGCCGCCCTGCGCCAGCGAGGTGTAGAGCGGGCCGGCCTCGAACTGCTTGACGTCGACCTGGAAGCCGCGCTGCTCGAGGATCTCCTTCCACAGGAAGGTGGAGGCGACGCCCTCGTCCCACGGGATGTAGCCGATGGTGACCTTCTTGCCGTGGCCGACGTTCGTGGCGTCGCCGCCCGAGGCCGTCGAGGACGTGGAGCCGCCGAAGGCGCCCATGCCGCCGCCGACGAGCGCCAGGATCACCACACCGATCACGGCCACGGCCGGACGGGGGCGGTAGGACCAGATGTTCAGGCCGCGCGCGGCGCGCAGCTTGGCGAGGGCGCGGCGGCCGAGCGGGGACACCTGCTGGCCGAGCGCGCTGGTCATGCGGTCGAGGTAGATCGCCAGGATGACGATCGCGATGCCGGACTCGGCGCCCAGGCCGACGTTCAGCTGGCCGATGGCCGTGTTGACGTCGCCGCCGAGGCCGCCGGCGCCGACCATGCCCGCGATGGCGGCCATGGACAGGCCCAGCATGATGACCTGGTTGACACCGGCCATGATCGTGGGCAGGGCGAGCGGCAGCTGGACGCGGAGCAGGATGTTGCGCGGCGTGGTACCGAACGCCTCGGCCGCCTCGACGAGTTCCTGGTCGACCTGCCGGATGCCCAGCTCGGTCATGCGCACGCCCGGGGGCACGGCGAAGATCAGGGTCGCGACGATGCCGGCGGGGGCGCCGGAGCCGAAGAACAGGATGGCCGGGATCAGGTAGACCATCGCGGGCAGCGTCTGCATCAGGTCGAGGATCGGCCGGAACAGGCCGCTGACCCGGTTCGAGCGCGCCGCCCAGATGCCCAGGGGCACGCCGATGACCAGGGCGATCACCGTGGACACGAGGACCAGCGACATGGTGTCCATCGCGTGGTCCCACAGGCCCAGGTTGTCGATGAACCCGAGGCCGACGAACGTCAGCACTCCGGCCACGGTGCCGCGCAGCCAGAAGGCGACGACGGCGAAGATGCCCGCCATGATGAGCGCGGGGGGCGCCTGGAGGACGTCGGTGAGTCCGTTGTTGACGCCTTCGAAGCAGCTCTGGAAGAAGTCGAAGAGCCACGACATGTGGTGGAGCAGCCACTCCACGGCATCGTTGACCCAGTCGCCGAAGGGGATCTTAGGCATCGGCGTTCACCTTCTCCACGGGACCGTCTTCCTCGCCGCGCTGCGCCGGGACGGTGTCCTGCTTGACGAGGCCAGGGGCCACGTCGTCGTTCCCGGCGTCCGGGGCGCCGTCCTGCGCGGTGATCGTCTCGCCGAGCACGGCCAGCAGCCGGGCCCGGGTCACGACACCGGCGAGCTCGCCGTCCTCGCCGGTCACGGCGACGGCGACGCCGCTCGTCGAGCACGGCGTGAACAGGTCGATGATCGGGGTGCCGGCGGTGACCGTGGCCGGGGCGTCGGACGGGTCGTAGCCCTGCTCCGGCTCGCTCATGATGGCGCCGGCGGTGAGCACCCGGGCCCGGTCGACGTCCTGGGTGAAGGAGGCGACGTAGTCGTTGGCCGGCGTGACGAGGATGTCCTCGGCGGTGCCTATCTGGACGATGCGGCCGTCACGCATGACGGCGATGCGGTCGCCCAGACGCATGGCCTCGTTCAGGTCGTGGGTGATGAAGACGATCGTCTTCTTCAGGGTCTTCTGCAGTTCCAGGAGCTGGTCCTGCATGTCGCGCCGGATCAGCGGGTCGAGCGCGCTGAACGACTCGTCCATGAGGAGCAGGTCGGCGTCGGTGGCGAGCGCGCGGGCCAGGCCCACGCGCTGCTGCATGCCGCCGGACAGCTCGTCGGGGAAGGACTTCTCCCAGCCCTTGAGCCCGGCGAGTTCGAGCGCCTCGTGGGCCCGCTTCTCGCGCTCGGCGCGCGGGACGCCCTGCACCTCGAGCCCGTACGCCGCGTTCTCGAGGACGGAGCGGTGGGGGAACAGGGCGAAGTGCTGGAAGACCATGCTGATCTTCTTCGAGCGGACCTCGCGCAGCTCGCGGGGCGAGAGCTGCGTCAGGTCCTCCCCGTCGAAGCGGACGTGCCCGGCAGTGGGCTCCAAAAGTCCGTTCAGCATGCGCAGAAGGGTGGACTTGCCGGATCCCGACAGACCCATGACGACGAAGATCTGCCCGGGCTCGACGGTGAAGGACGCGTCGATCACGGCGGCAGTGGTGCCGTCGGCGCGCAGTTCCTCACGGTCGGCTCCGCGGCGGAGCTTCTCCACCGCCTCATCGGGTCGTCTGCCGAACACCTTGTACAGGTCTTCGGCTTCAAGCCTGGACACATACACCTCTCGGGTCGAACCAAGACGGCCCGCCTCCCCCGCCGGCGGGCCGTGGAGCGGCGCGGGGTCGGCCCGCTTGCCCGGACCCCCGACTTTCAGCCAGTAGTTGAAAGTGGGACCGGGTCCGCTCCGGCTCGTCGCCTGCCCCGGCTCATGCCGAGCAAACAGAAGAGTGGCCCAGTTCACACGCCATTCACCGCCGACCACGTTTACTGCACGACCGGTAAGTGTCAGTGGGGTGCGGCATGATGCGGAGGGTGACCCAGGACAACTCCGCATCCCCGCGCCTGATGCTGCTCGACACCGCGTCCCTGTACTTCCGGGCCTACTTCGGAGTGCCGGACTCCGTGAAGGCCCCGGACGGCACTCCGGTCAACGCGGTGCGCGGGCTGCTCGAATTCATCACCCGGCTCGTCCACGACCACCGCCCCACGCATCTGGTGGCGTGCATGGACGCGGACTGGCGCCCCCAGTGGCGCGTCGACCTCATCCCCTCCTACAAGGCGCACCGCGTCGCCGAGGAGACCCCCGCCGGCACGCCGGACGAGGAGGAGGTGCCCGACACGCTGTCGCCGCAGGTGCCGGTCATCGAGGACGTGCTCGACGCGGTGGGCATCGCGCGCGTGGGCGTGGCGGGCTACGAGGCGGACGACGTGATCGGCACGTACACGGCCCGCGCGAGCGGCCCCGTCGACATCGTCACGGGCGACCGCGACCTGTACCAGCTGGTGGACGACGAGCGGAAGCGCCGGGTGCTCTACCCGATCAAGGGTGTCGGCACCCTCCAGGTCACCGACGAGGCGTTCCTGCGCGAGAAGTACGCGGTGGACGGCCCCGGGTACGTGGACATGGCGCTGCTGCGCGGCGACCCGAGCGACGGGCTGCCGGGCGTGCCCGGGATCGGCGAGAAGACGGCCGCGAAGCTGCTCGCGCAGTTCGGCGACCTGGCCGGAATCATGGCCGCGGTCGACGACCCGGGGGCGAAGCTGACGCCGACGCAGCGCAAGCGGCTCGACGAGGCGCGGCCGTACATCGCGGTGGCCCCGAAGGTGGTGCGGGTCGCGGACGACGTGCCGCTGCCGGACGTGGACACGGCGCTGCCGCACGCTCCGCGCGACCCGGCCGCCGTGGAGGAGCTCGGCGCCCGCTGGGGTCTGGGCGGTTCGCTCCAGCGGCTCCTGGCCACGCTCGCCGGCTGAGGTGCTAACTTAGGCATACCTAAGTTCACGTTGCACCGAGGGAGACCGCACATGGCCGAGCGCCCCGCACGCCCGCCCCGCAAGGCCCGCTCCGCCCAGGTGGTGCGCGCCGAGCACATCACCCCGCACATGCGCCGGGTGGTCCTCGGCGGCGAGGGCCTCGCGGACTTCCCCGACGAGCTCCCGTACACCGACCACTACGTGAAGCTGCTCTTCGCCCCGGCGCCGGACGTGACCTACGCGGAGCCGTTCGACGTGGAGCGGATCCGCGCCGAGCTGCCGCGCGAGCAGTGGCCGGTGACGCGCACGTACACGGTGCGGGCCTGGGACCCGGCCGCGCGCGAGCTGACCCTCGACTTCGTGGTGCACGGCGACGAGGGGCTGGCCGGGCCGTGGGCGGTCGGCGTCGCGCCCGGCACGACGATCCACTTCATGGGTCCGGGCGGCGCCTACCGCCCGGACCTCACCGCCGACTGGCATCTGCTGGCCGGCGACGAGAGCGCCCTCCCGGCGATCGCCGCCGCCCTCGAAGCCCTCCCGGCCGGCACCCGGGCCCACGCCTTCATCGAGGTCGAGGGCCCGGAGGAGCAGCAGAAGATCGACTCCCCGGTCGAGATCACCTGGCTGCACCGCGCGGGCCGCCCCGTCGGCTCCCTCCTGGTCGAGGCGGTCACCGGCCTCGACTTCCCGGCCGGCCGCCCCCACGCCTTCGTCCACGGCGAGGCCGGCTTCGTGAAGGACCTCCGCCGCCACCTCCGCATCGACCGCGAGATCCCCCGCGAACACCTCTCGATCTCCGGCTACTGGCGCCTCGGCCACAACGAGGACGGCTGGCAGGCCTCGAAGCGCGACTGGAACGCCCAGGTAGAAGCCGAACAGGAACCCTCCGCCTGACCAGCAGCCCCCTGGGGCTTTCAGGGGCGCGGGGCTGTACCCGATCAGCGACTCCACCGCAGCGCGCAACCACGACACCCCTGGCGCACGCGCAGCGTGCGTTCAGGGGCGCGGGACCGTACCCGATCAGCGGCTCCGCCGCGGCGCGCAACCACAACACCCCCGGGGCACGCGAAGCGTGCCTTCAGGGGCGCGGGGAACTGCGCGACCAGCCACGACGAACCCGCACCCGGCGACGGACCACCAACCGGCAACGGCGCGGAACCGTACCCGATCAGCGACTCCACCGCGGCGCGCGACCAGCCACAACGAAACCCGCACCCGGCGACGCAAGATCCACCCCCGCGGCGCCAAGCCGTACCGTTACCCCGGTGACCCGCCGCAGACCCCGCACCCCCGCCCCGCCCCTCCCCCAGCGCGACGGGATCGACCCCGTCCACGTGAAGATGCCGGCCGAGGGCGACTGGCGCACCGTGCGGGACCACCTGACCGAGCGGCTCTCCGCCCACGCGGAGACGATCGACGCGATGATCGAGGCGGGCCGGATCGTCACGGCGGACGGCACCCCCATCGGAGCCGAGACCCCCTACACCCCCGGAGGGCACGTCTGGTTCCACCGCGACCTCCCGGCGGAGCCCCCCGTCCCGTTCCCGATCGAGATCGTGCACCGCGACGACCACCTGGTCATCGCCGACAAGCCCCACTTCCTGGCGACCACCCCCCGCGGCAGCCACATCAGGGAGACCGCGCTGGCGAGGCTGCGCCGGGACCTGGGCCTCCCCGGGCTGGGCCCGGCGCACCGGCTGGACCGCCTGACGGCCGGCCTCGTCCTGTTCGTCGTCCGCCCCGAGGACCGCGGCCGCTACCAGACCCTGTTCCGCGACCGCCTGGTCCGCAAGGAGTACGAGGCGATCGCCCCGTACGACCCGGCCGTCGAGCTCCCCGTCACCGTACGGAGCCGGATCGAGAAGGAGCGCGGGGTGCTCGCCGCGCAGGAGATCCCCGGCGGCGAGCCCAACGCGGAGAGCGACATCCGGCTCGTCGAGACGCGCGGCCCCCTCGGCCGCTACCGCCTCACCCCGCACACGGGCCGCACCCACCAGCTCCGTGTCCACATGAACCGCCTCGGGCTGCCGATCCTCGGCGACCCGATCTACCCGGAGATCGCCCCACTCACCGCCCCGGACGACTTCCGCCGCCCCCTCCAACTCCTCGCCCGCACCCTGGAGTTCAGGGACCCCGTGTCCGGCCGCGAGCTCCGCTTCACGAGCGGGCGGGAACTCGCGGCCTGGACCTCGTACGAGGACTGGGCGAGCGGCCGCGGCCCGGCCGCCCCCGGCACGGATCAGTAGCCGCGCCACCACCGCAGGAACCGCTGCCAGGCCCCGAGCCGCTCCCCCTGGGCCGGATCCTGCACCCCGGCCGGCGCCGGGGCGGCGGCCGGAGCGGGACCCGGCTGCGGCGGCACCATGGCGTCCGGCTGCCCCGGCCCGCCGGCGTGCCCCGGCGAGGACACCTGCCAGTCCGTGCGCTGCGGCGACGACATGCTCGGCACCGACACGACGTCCTGCTGCCCCCGCGGCGTGAACTCCACCGGCAGGGCCACGAGGTGCTGCGACAGGATCGTCGACCGCCACCTCAACTCCGACTCGGGCACGGCCAGTTCGGCATCCGGCAGCCGCATCAGGAACGCGTCGACGCCGATGTCGGCGATGGCGCGCCCGATGTCCTGACCGGGGCACTCGTGCGGGCCGCCGCCGAACGCGAGGTGTGAGCGGTTGCCCATCATGTGGGCGCCGGGTTCGGGCCGCACGACCGGGTCGGCGTTCCCCGGCTGGATGCCCATGATCAGACCGTCGCCGGCCCGGATGTGCTGCCCGCCGAGCTCGGTGTCGACCTTGGCGAAGTACCCGACCATCGCGCTGAACGGCGGCTCGTCCCACAGGGACTGCTCGACCGCCTCCGGCACGGTCATCTGCCCGCCGTTGAGCTGGGCCCGGAAGCGCGGGTCGGTGAGCACGACGCGCAGCACGTTGGCGATGAGGTTGGCCGTGGCCTCGTACGCGGCGATGAGCACGAGCCGCAGGTGCTGGCCGACCTCGTCGTCGGTGAGCCCGGCCGGGTCCGTGATCAGGGTGCTGGTGAAGTCGTCCTCGATGGGGTCGGCCCGGCGGCGCACCGCGAGTTCCATGAGGTGGCCCATGATGAACTCGTTGCTCGCGATGGCCGTCTCGGTGCCCTTGATCATGTCGCGGGCCGCCTGCACGAAGCGCTCGCTGTACGCCTCGGGCGCGCCGAGCAGGTCGAGCATCACCATCATCGGCAGATGCTCGGCGAACTCGCTGACGACCTCGCAGGTGCCGCGCTCGGAGAAGCGGTTGATGATGATCTGGGTCGACTTGTTGATGGTGCGGCGCAGGCTGCGGGCCTCGATCGTGGCGATGGCCGCGCTGACCGCGCCGCGCAGCCGCAGGTGCTCCGCGCCTTCGGCCATCGAGCAGATGGGCTGCCAGCTGAAGACGGGCGCGAGCGGGTGGGTCGGTTTGACCGTGCCGTTCTTCAGGGCCGTCCAGCCCCGCGCGTCGCGGTTGTACTGGGAGGTGCTGCGGACCATGTGCAGGTTCTCGCCGTGGCCGAGGACCGCCCACATGCGGACGTCGTCGTGGATGAGCACGGGTGCGACGGGGCCGTGCTCGGCGCGGAGTTTCTCGTACACGCCCGCGAGGTCCTCGTCGGCCTCGGGGCCGTACAGCCTGCGCAGTCCGTCCGGGCCGAGCGCGTGCGCGGGGCAGCCGGGCGGCGGCGCGAGCAAGGGGTCTCCCAGGGCGTCGTACGCGTGCGGCTGGGAGGGCTGGGAGGGAGGCGTCACGGTGATCGCTCCGGTGGTGTGGTCAGCTGGGTGAGTCGGGACGGGCGGGGTGTCGCGGGGCTCAGGCGCGGGCCAGCGCCATCTCGTGCAGATAGCGCATCAGCGTCATCAGGACGTCGCGGCTGGAGGCCCGGCGGCGCGCGTCGCACTCGATGATCGGGACGTCCGGGTCGAGGTCGAGCGCGTTGCGCAGTTCCTCCGTGGGGTAGCGCGGGCCGTCCGGGAAGGCGTTGTTGGCGATGACGAACGGCACGCCGCGCTCCTCCAGGCGCCCGATCACGTCGAAGCTGACCTCGAGACGGCGGGTGTCGATGAGCACGACGGCGCCGAGGGCGCCCTCGAACAGGCCGTTCCACAGGAACCAGAAGCGTTCCTGGCCCGGAGTCCCGAAGAGGTACAGGACCAGCTCGTCGGTGATGCTGATGCGGCCGAAGTCCATGGCCACGGTGGTGGCGGTCTTGGTCTCCGAGCCGTAGTTGTCGTCGACGCCGATGCCGGCCTGCGTCATGGTCTCTTCGGTGGTGAGCGGCCGGATCTCGCTGACGGAGCCCACCATGGTGGTCTTGCCGACGCCGAACCCGCCGACGATCACGATCTTGACGGCCGAGGTGACCGTGTCGGGCATCCGGTCCTCGGCCCGCGGACCGGGGATGTGCAGGCTCCCGACGGCGGTCTCCGTCCCGGCCGTGCTGTCAGAGCTTCTGTAGTCCATGCATCACCGCTTCGAGGAGGGAACGGTCGGCCACGGCGCCCCGGATGACGGGCGCGCGCGCCTGGACCAGTTCGGCCGCGAGGAGTTCGCCGAGCAGCACGGTGACCACGCTGAACGGCAGGTTGAGGTAGGCCGAGATCTCGGCCGTGGAGAGGGGATTGCGGCACATCCGTAAGACGGCGGCCTGTTCGGGCGGGGCCGTCGGGGGCGGTTCGGCGCGCGCCACGATCAGGGTGACCAGATCGAGGGGCGCCCGCTCCGTGCCGTCGGTGCCGCCGGTGATCACGTACAGCCGCTCCGGATCGCGCTC
Organism: Streptomyces sp. NPDC059524; assembly: GCF_042749255.1. Taxonomy (NCBI): domain Bacteria; kingdom Bacillati; phylum Actinomycetota; class Actinomycetes; order Kitasatosporales; family Streptomycetaceae; genus Streptomyces; species Streptomyces sp. NPDC059524. The sequence goes on from NZ_JBHYTK010000025.1 coordinate 9,852, forward strand.
TTTCGCGTCCGAGCCGGGGCGGCGCTCGCGCTGGGGCGGCTCTTCCCGGAAGGGGGGGTCGGGGGGGCGGAGAGTCATACAGTCTGGCCGTTGCGTCGGGGCGGGCTGGTCAGGTGGGCGCCGATCCGGATGACGAGGTCGCGCATCTGGTGGCTGATCATTCCGGCGTCGACGAACTGGTCGGCGAGGACGGCGAGATAGGCGCCCTTGCCGGCCGCCATCAGATAGAAGAAGCCGCCGTCGACCTCGATGATGACCATGTTCATCTTGCCGCTGCTGTCGGGGATCTCCGTGGCGACGGCGGAGGCGAGCGACTGGAGTCCCGCGCAGGCGGCGGCGATCCGGTCGGCCGCGTCGGGGTCTCCGCCGTACCGGGCGATGCGCAGGCCGTCCGCGGAGAGCACCACTACCTGGCGCACGTTGGAGACGCTCTCGGCGAGCTCCTTGAGCATCCAGTCGAAGTTGGCCCTTTGCTGGATCACTGGTGGTCTCCCTCTTCGGCCTGCTGGTTGTACGCGTCGTCGTGCGGCTTGTCCGCTCCGGCCCCGTCCGGGCCGTCGGGCTTGAGCCCGTTCATGAACGCCTCGACCCACAGGCCCGGTTCGGGCTGCGCGGGCCGCTCGTGCTCCGGCTGGGCCGGGGGCAGCGGGGCGGCCGCCGCGGGGGCGGGCATGGACAGATCGGGGTGGCGCGGGGTGACGATGATCTGGTTGTCGATGACCTTGGTGTCGACCTTGCGCCGGCGCTGCGGGAGCCCGTTGGCCCGCCATTCGGTGACCACGGGGACGTCGTCCTCCATCGCGACGAGCGGGGCGGAGGGGCGCGGTCCTGTGGTGGGGCGACGCGTCTTCTTCAGCCGCGGCTCTTCCTTGACCGGTACGCCGTTGTGGTCGACGCGGGGCACGGCGCTGGCGCCGATGCCGTGGGCGCGGCCGGGCGCGGGTCCGGAGCTCATCATCTCGCGGGGCACGATCAGTACGGCGCGCACGCCGCCGTACGCGGACTGGCGCAGCGAGATCTTCATGTCGTACATGGCGCAGAGCCGGCCGACGATGGCGAGGCCGAGGCGGGGGCTCTCGCCCAGGTCGTTCAGGTCGTAGCCGGCCTGGGCGCGCTCCAGCATCCGCTCGACGCGGGCGCGCTGCTCCTCGCCGAGGCTGACGCCGCCGTCCTCGATCTCGATGGCGATGCCGGTCTGCACCTCGACGGCGGTGACGTGCACGCGGGTCTGCGGCGGCGAGTAGCGCGTCGCGTTGTCGAGGAGTTCGGCGCAGGCGTGGATGAGGGGTTCGACGTGGATGCCCTTGATGGCGACGTCGCAGATGGCGTGCAGGTCGATGCGCGGGTACTCGAGGATGCGCGACATGGCGCCGCGCAGCACGCTGTAGAGCTTGACGGGCTTGGGCCACTGGCGGCCGGGCCGGGCGCCGCCGAGGACGGTGACGGAGTCGGCGAGGCGGCCGATCAGGGCGGTGCCGTGGTCGATGCGCAGGAGGTCGTCGAAGACCTCGGGGTTGCGGCCGTGGTCCTCTTCCATCTCGCGCAGTTCCTGGGACTGCTTGTGCACGATGGCCTGGACGCGGCGGGCGACGGAGACGAAGGAGCGCTGCGCGCCGTCGCGGAAGGCGGCCTCGCGGTCGATCTCCTTCAGGCAGCGGTAGAGCAGTTCGCGCTCGCCGCGCGTGACGTCGCGGAAGGCCGCCTCGGAGTCGCAGGTGTCGCGGACCGCGTCGCGCGGGTTGGCGCCCTTGCGCATGCGGTAGAGGGCGTGCGGCAGGACTTCCTTGGCGACGCGCATCGTGAGCTGCTCGTGGCCGTCGACCCGGGCTTCCAGCTCGGCGACGTGCTGGGCGTACTGGGCGCGCAGGCCCTTGAGGATGCGGCCGCGGCGGACGGCCTCGGCGGCCACGGCGACGACGAGGAGCGTGCCGAGGGCGCCGCACAGGGCGACCGCGAGACGGGCGGGCTGCGTGACCACGGCGACGGCTGCTCCGGTGGCGGCCGCCATGACCATGGCGGGCAGCAACAGCACGCGTGTGTAGGGGACTTCTCGGCCACCGGGAGGCGATTGAACACTCACCATGTATGCCCTCTAAAAACAATCGGGTCGGGGAATTCGCGGTGGTCCGTCGCACTTCGTACCGGGGCTCGACGCGAACCATCCACGCATAGGGGAACAAGCGCCCGAATCCATCTCAACTCGGTGCGCTGCGGGCGAGCTTAGTCCGACCGGATCATCGCCGAGTCATATTCAGCAAGGCCCTGCACGGACCCCCCTGCCGGGCATACACTCGCTCCCATTTGCACGCTCCGCTCAGATTCGAACGCATGGAGTGATCACGTCCGGGTACGCGAATCCGGGCCGCTCCTGCCGCCGCCCGCCGGGCACGCGAAAGGGCGCCGCCCCTGCGGACGGCGCCCTTCTGACGGAGCGTCGGCTAGCCGACGGAGGAGTACGCGACGACGCCGCGCAGCAGTCCGTCGACGGCCTTGCGCGCGTTCTTCGCGACCGTGGAGCCCTCCTTGGGGGCGGCCGCGGCGATCTGCCCGAGCACGTCGATGACCTGCTTGCACCAGCGTACGAAGTCGCCCGCGGGCATCTCCGCCTCGCGCAGCACCTCGTCGAGCCCCTTGCCGGAGGCCCACTCGTACGCGGCCCAGGCGAAGCCGAGATCGGGCTCGCGCTGACCGACGCCCTCGGTCTGGCTGATCCGGAAGTCCTCCTCGAGCGCGTCGAGCCGGCCCCAGATGCGGACCATCTCGCCGAGCGCGGCCTTGGCCCGGCCCGAGGGCAGCTTCGGGGCGAGCGCGTCGTCGCCGACCCGCGCCTCGAACACCAACGCCGAGACGCACGCCGCCAGTTCGGCCGGGTCCAGGCCCTCCCAGACGCCGTCGCGCAGGCACTCGCTCGCCAGCAGGTCCAGCTCGCCGTAGAGCCGGGCGAGCCGCTTGCCGTGCTCGGTGACCTCGTCGCCGCGCAGATAGTCCATCTCGGTCAGCAGCTTGACGATGCGGTCGAAGGTGCGGGCGATCGTGTTCGTCCGGCCCTCGATGCGGCGCTCCAGCTGCGCGGTGTCCCGCTTGAGCCGGTGGTAGCGCTCGGCCCAGCGCGCGTGGTCCTCGCGCTCGGCGCAGCCGTGGCACGGGTGGGCGCGCAGCTCGGCGCGGAGCCGGGCGATCTCGCGGTCGTCCGCCGCGGCCGAGCGGCTCTTCCTGTGCCGGTCGGGCACGATGTGGCCGGCCTTGGTGCGCAGCGCCGACGCGAGGTCGCGCCGGGACTGCGGCGAGCGCGGGTTGAACGACTTCGGGATGCGCATCCGCTCCAGCGCCTCGACCGGCACCGGGAAGTCGATCGACGCGAGCCGCTTGACCTGCCGCTCGGCGGTGAGCACCAGCGGGCGGGGGCCGTCGTGGGACTCGAAGCCGCGGTGCCCGTTGGACCGGCCCGCGGACAGGCCGGGGTCCAGGACGAGCGCGAGGCCCGCGAACTTGCCGGTCGGCACATGGATCACGTCGCCCGGCTTGAGCTTCTCCAGGGCGGCGGCGGCCTGGGCCCGGCGCTGGGCGGCGCCCTGCTTGGCCAGCTCCGTCTCACGGTCCTTCAGCTCGCGGCGCAGACGCGCGTACTCGTCGAAGTTCCCGAGGTGACAGGTCATGGACTCCTTGTAGCCCTCGAGCCCCTCCTCGTTCTTCTGCACCTGGCGCGAGATGCCGACCACCGACTTGTCCGCCTGGAACTGGGCGAAGGAGGTCTCCAGCAGCTCGCGCGAGCGGTGCCGCCCGAACTGCTCCACCAGGTTCACCGCCATGTTGTACGACGGCTTGAAGCTGGAGCGGAGCGGGTACGTGCGCGTGCCCGCGAGTCCGGCCAGATGCTCGGGGCTGAAACCGCGCTGCCACAGCACGACGGCGTGGCCCTCGACATCGATGCCGCGGCGCCCGGCGCGGCCGGTCAGCTGCGTGTACTCGCCCGGGGTGATGTCGGCGTGCTGCTCCCCGTTCCACTTGACGAGCTTCTCCAGGACGACGGAGCGGGCCGGCATGTTGATGCCCAGCGCCAGCGTCTCGGTCGCGAAGACCGCCTTGACCAGGCCCTTGACGAAGAGCTCCTCGACGACCTCCTTGAAGGTCGGCAGCATGCCCGCGTGGTGGGCGGCGATGCCGCGCTCGAGGCCCTCCAGCCACTCGTAGTAGCCGAGGACGTGCAGGTCCTCGTCGGGGATGGACGCCGTGCGCTCCTCGACGATCTGCCGGACCTTGGCCCGGGCCTCCTCGTCGTTCAGCCTGAGGCCCGCGTACAGGCACTGCTGGACGGCCGCCTCGCAGGCGGCGCGGCTGAAGATGAACGTGATGGCGGGCAGCAGTCCCTCGGCGTCGAGCCGGTCGATCACCTCGGGGCGGCCCGGCGTCCAGATCCTGGAGCGCTGGCGGCGCTCGCGCTCACGGTCCGCCTCGCGCATGGCGCGCCCGCGCCTGCGGTCCTGGTAGGACGGCCGGCTCGCCTCCATGCGGGCCATCCGCGTCAGGTCCGGGTTGACCGCCTTCTTGTGGCCCTCGCCCTCCTCGAAGAGGTCGTACATGCGGCGGCCGGCGAGCACGTGCTGGAACAGCGGGACGGGCCGGTGCTCGGAGACGATCACCTCGGTGTCGCCGCGCACGGTGTCCAGCCAGTCGCCGAACTCCTCCGCGTTCGACACCGTCGCCGAGAGGGAGACCAGGGTCACCGACTCCTGGAGGTGGATGATCACCTCTTCCCAGACGGCGCCGCGGAAGCGGTCGGAGAGGTAGTGCACCTCGTCCATGACCACGTAGCCGAGGTTGATCAGCGAGCGGGAGCCCGCGTACAGCATGTTCCGCAGGACCTCGGTGGTCATGACGACGATCGGCGCGTCGCTGTTCACACTGTTGTCGCCGGTCAGCAGGCCGACCTTGTCGGAGCCGTAGCGCTTGGCGAGGTCCTGGTACTTCTGGTTCGACAGCGCCTTGATCGGCGTCGTGTAGAAGCATTTCTTGCCCTGGAGAAGGGCGAGGTGCACGGCGAACTCGCCGACGATCGTCTTGCCGGAGCCGGTGGGCGCCGCCACCAGGACGCCCTTGCCCGCCTCCAGCGCCTGGCAGGCCTCGATCTGGAAGGGGTCGAGACCGAAGTCGTACATCTCGCGGAAGGACGCGAGCGCGGTGGCCTGCTCGGCGGCCCGCTTACGGGAAGCCGCGTACCGCTCGGCCGGTGAGAGGTCCTCTGTCATCGTGCTTTCGAGCCTACCGGCCGCCACTGACATCGGACGATCATTATCCGCTAAGCACTCGGACGCCGACCGCCGGCGGGCCTCAGACCAGCACGCGAACGGCCGCCGGGACACACTCGGCGACCTGAGGCAGGGCCCCCACCGGCTCCCCGTCCGCGTACGCCGTGATGTCGGGCGCGGCGAGCTCGACGCGGCGCGCGCGGTACACGGTGACCTTGGGGTGGGTCAGATGGGTGCCCTTGTAGACGCGCGGGAAGACACGCAGCAGGGTGGTGCGCGAGCAGTCCCCCACGACGGTCACGTCGAAGAGCCCGTCGTCCATCTCGGCGTCGGCGCATATCCGCATGCCGCCTCCGTAGGACGTGCCGTTGCCGACGGCGACCAGGGTGGCGGCCACCTCGCGCGCGGAGCCGTCGTCGAGCGTGAGACGGAAGGGCACCGGCTTGAAGGCGGCCAGTTCCAGGGCGATCGCCAGGTCGTACTTGAAGCGGCCGAGCGGCAGCCGCATCCGGTTGCCGCGGTCGTTGACGCGGGAGTCGAAGCCGGAGGCGAGGACGGTGCCGAACCAGTGGTCGCCGATCCGCCCCAGGTCGACCTCGCGGATCCGTTCCCCCTTGAGCGCCTCGGCGACGAGCGCGCCGGCCGCCGCCGGATCGCGGACGGGCAGTCCGAGAGCGCGCGCGAAGTCGTTGCCGGTGCCGACGGCGACGATGCCGAGCGGGGTGCGGGTGCCGGCGACGGCCTGCAGGGCGAGGTTCACGAGCCCGTCGCCGCCGACGGCCACGAGGGCGCCCGTGCCCTCGGCCACGGCGGCACGCGCGCGTGCGAGGGCGTCGGTGGCGTCCTCCCCGATGACCGTGCGCACGGAGAATCCGGCGGCCCGCAACGCGGAAGCGGCCGGCTGCGCAGCGTGTGCGCCCCGGCCGCGTCCCGCGGTGGGATTGACGAAGAGGGTGATGTCGCTGCTCACGGCCGGACCCTAGCAAGTGCCCTGCCGCGAACCGCGGTTACCTCAGGTCACATCGTCGTAACCGTTGATCCGGTCCTGCTCGCCGGTGGACTGCTCGGGCACCGAGCGGCTGGCGCTCACCGTCTCGACCTCGCCGATCTCCTCGGGTGTGAGGTCGAGCTCGGACGCCTCGTCGTCATCGGGGCCCGCCGCCTCGATGAGCCGCTTGCGCCGGTCGTTCAGGAGCGAGAAGCCGGTCGCGGCGAAGTAGAGCACCCAGATCGGTCCCGCGAGGGCGAGCATCGTCAGCGGGTCGGTGCTGGGCGTGGCCACCGCCGCGAAGACGGTGATGCCCATGATCATGCCGCGCCACCAGCCGAGCATCTTCCTGCCGCTGAGCACGCCGGTGAGGTTGAGCATGACCAGGAGCAGCGGCAGCTCGAAGGAGAGGCCGAAGACGATCACCATGCGGGTGATCAGGTCCAGCAGGTCGTCGAGCGGCAGCTGGTTGTCGATGTTCGCCGGCGAGAAGTCGAGCAGCACCCGCGCCATCGTCGGCAGGGTCTTGTACGCGAAGAACGCGCCGCCGAGGAACAGCGGAACGCCGGTGGCCACGAAGGCGGTCGCGTACTTCTTCTCGTGCTTGTGCAGGCCGGGGGCGACGAAGCCCCACAGCTGGTAGAGCCAGACCGGCGACGCGCCGATCACACCGGCCATGAGGGAGACCTTCAGGGCGAGCGTGAAGGGCGTGATCAGGCCGTTGAGCACGATGCGGGCGCACTGCTCGTTGGCGTCCTTGTTGTCCGCCGCCTTGGCCGTCAGTTCGGCGAAGGTCTTGTCGCAGCCGACCGACTCGAGGACCGGGTTCGTGAAGAACTCGATGATGTCCTTGTAGTAGAAGGCGGCGACGATCGTGACGACGAGGATGGCCAGGACGGCCTTCCCGAGTCGGTTGCGAAGCTCACGCAGGTGCTCCGCGAGCGGCATCCGCCCCTCGGGGTCCTTCTCCTGTTTGCGGGCAGACTTGAGCAACCCACGTCCTCATCTCGTGCGACAGGCCGCCGCTACCGGGGCGGCCTTGGATCAGCTCTGCGTCGTCTGGTTCGTCTGCTCGGTCACAGGACGCGAGCTGCTCACATCGCCGGGAGCGGCCTGGATGGTGCGCTGGGCCGGAGGCTGCTCGCCCGTCTTCGGCGGGTCGGACGGAGCGGCATCCTTGTTGCCACCCTCGCTCTTCATGGCCTTCGCCTCGCTCTTGAGGATGCGGGCGGACTTGCCGAGCGAGCGCGCCATGTCCGGAAGCTTCTTCGCGCCGAACAGGAGGAGGATGACCACGAGCAGGATGATCAACTCGGGGGCGCCGATCTTTCCACCGAACATATGCGTTTACCTTCTCACTGAGGCGGCAGGGGCGGGGCTGCCGGTACCGGCCGGACTTCGGACTGTTGTCCGACCACCGTGCTGGCAGCGATCGTATCCCGTGGGGGTGAACACGGGGCAATCCCCGTGCGTACTCCCGCTTGCGGCCCGCGCCTCGCTCCCAGGCCGCGTAAAGGAGCGTACCCGGCGGACCCCACGGACCGACAGGCCGCGGGGGTAAAGCGCTTTCCATCGCCGCTTCGGGCGCAGGTCCGCGTCCGCACCGGGACGCGCGACACGCTGTCAGACCGCGTCGCCGCCGGCCTTCGCGACACTCACGGCGGCGCGCTCCAGCTCTTCGGCCGCGCTGTTGATCCGCCGTGTCGTGTCGGCGACTTGGCGGCTCAGGCGCTGCGCCTCGACGAACACCCTCACCGCGAGAACCGCCAGGACGGCGAGTCCCACGAACCCCACGGCCACCGCCAGCATCGCCCAGAACATGCGCCGAGCCTAGACGGTCTGGTGGAGGCGCAGGGTGCGCACCCCGCCGCCGGTGAGGAGTTCGACGATGCGCTCACCGGCCGGCTTGCGCACGGAGCTGGCGCACTCGGGGCAGGTGAAGGAGTAGAAGGTGGTGCGGCGGCTGCCGCCGATCACCAAGCGGAGCGCGGACGCGGCGAGTTCGAAGCGGGCCCGGCAGTGCGGGCAGGCGGCCTTGAAGACCACGGGCGCCGGGATCCCCGCCACGGCGGATATTCCGGAGACGCCCATCAGTCCGGTCGCTCCACCCATGTCGCCCACCTCACACCCTTCTCTTACCTGCCACCCGGAGCACCGCGTGTCGTCCCGCGCCTCACTCGCCGCCCAAATCGCCGCACATGCGGCGAATGTCACAACTCGTACGCTGCGAGGGCCTCCCGGGCCGCGTCGCGCGCGCTGTCGGCCAGGTCGGCGGGGGCGACGATGTGCCCGTCGCCGCCGAGCCGCAGCGCGAGCCGGCGCAGCGAGGACGGGTCGGGGGTGCGCAGCGTGATCCGCAGCCCGCCGTCGGGCAGCTCCTCGGCGCTGTCGTGCGGGTAGTACTCGGCGACCCAGCGCCCGCCGGGGCCGACCTCGACGACGACCTCGGGGTCCTCGGCGGCGGGCTGCACGAGCGCCTCGGACAGGTCGCGCAGTTCGATCTCCGGCGGGGCCGAGGCCTCGTCGAGGACGCGGATCTCGGCGACCCGGTCGAGCCGGAAGGTGCGCCGCGCCTCGGAGCGACGGCACCACGCCTCCACGTAGGTGTGCCCGACGCTGACGAGCCGGATCGGGTCGATCTCGCGCTCGGTGACCTCGTCGCGGGCGGGCGAGTAGTAGCGGATCCACAGCCGGCGCCGCTCGGAGATCGCCCGGTCCACGTCGGCGAAGACGCCGCCCTCGGACTCGAAGGTCACGTTCAGCCGGGCGCTGGCGCCGGCCATCTCGCCGGCGGCGGTCTCCAGCTTGGCGGTCGCCCGCAGCAGCGCGAGCCGGTCGCTCTCGCGCAGGCCCGGGAGCGTCGCGACGGCGCGCGCGGCGACGAGCAGCGCGGTGGCCTCGTCGGAGGCGATGCGCAGCGGCTCGGCGGCCTCCGCCGACAGGGCGGCCGGGTTGTGCCACCAGATGCGGTCGCCGTCGGTGTCGATGTCGAGCAGGTCGCCGCCGCGGAAGCTGGTGCCGCACAGGGGCAGCACGTCGAGGTCCGAGATCAGCTCGTCCTCGGTGATGCCGAAGGCCCGCGCGACGTCGCTGACGTGGGCGCCGGGGCGCTCGCGCAGATACGTCACCAGGGAGAGCATCCGCCGGGTCTGGTCGATGGCGTTGGCAGCCATGGTCGTACGTCCCCTCAGCCCTTGGCCACGGCGCGCAGCCGCTCCACCACGTCGGCCCGCAGTTCGGCGGGCTCGAGCACGACCACGTCGGGGCCGAACTCCACGAGCCAGGCGTCGAGCCCGTGCCCGTACGGGATCTCCACCTCGTCCCAGCCGTCGCCCAGGTCGCGTACGGAGACGGCCTTGGCGCGCAGCGGGTAGCCGGCGCCGGCGCGCAGGCGGATCAGGGCGGAGCGGTCGGCGGTCTCGCCGGCCCAGCTCGCGACGGTCTCGCGCACGGTCACCACGTCCGGTACGGGCGCCTTGAAGCGGCCCGCGCGGGAGCGGACCTTGCCGGTGATCCGGGAGAGGCGGAAGACGCGCTCGGCCTCCCGGTCCCGGTCCCAGCCGGCCAGGTACCAGTGGCCGCGCCAGCACTCCAGGGCCCAGGGCTCGACCTGGCGCTGCTCGGGGCGGGGGGCGTTGGCCTTGCGGTAGTCGAAGACGACGGGGCGGCGGTCGCGGCAGGCCAGCATCAGGGGCTCGAAGGACGCCTCGCGCACCGGGATCCGGGGCTCGAGCGCACCGTGCGGCTCGTACGGGTCCACGTCCTCGGGCATGCCGGCGGCGCGCAGCTTCTGCAGGGCGCCGCTGGCGGCGCCGGCGAGGCGGGCCTGCTGCCACACCTTGGCGGCGAGGCCGAGGGCCGCTGCCTCCTCGGCGTCGAGGGCGATGGGCGGCAGCCGGTTGCTGTCGCGGCGGGCCTGGTAGCCGATCTCGCCGTCCAGGTTCTCCACGGTCTCGATGACCAGGCCCAGCTCGCGCAGATCGTCCTTGTCGCGCTCGAACATGCGGTTGAAGGAGTCGTCGCTGCCCGCCTCCAGGTAGGCCTCGATGGAGCTCCGCAGCTCCCGCTTGCTGAGCGGTCGGCGCGTCCCGAGCAGACACAGCGCCAGATTCATCAGCCGCTCGGCCTTGGCAATGGCCATCGACGCCCTTTCGTCCCCGGAGGCTCCCCGCGCGCTCCCTCAGTGCTCCCGATCGTCGACCGTACCGCCCCGGGGTGTCGCGGCAAAAGCCAGGGGCAAAGCCGAGGCAAAGCGGCGGCCCGCCGGTGGAAAGGCGGAAGGGGCCCCGGCGGCCCGCCCGCGGGCGGCTCGCCCGCGGGGGGGGCCGCGCGCGGGCCCGCCGACGCCGCCCCCGGGGGACTCGACAATAATCGAGACGCCCCG